>CAMAYW010000080.1 GCA_945862475.1 Bacteriovorax stolpii | reverse complement strand
ATCCTAATGAGGGCAAGTATCTCTAGCTCTGAAATAAAAAGACCCGGATAACTGTCCACGGAAAATCTTTTGTCATCAATTAAAAGAGTGGTTCTTTTTCGCTTAAGAGAAATAATCCCTCTCACGAGAGACATAAGTCCCATACCTACTAAAATTTCTTGGTATCGATTCTTTAACATGGAAAAACAAACTCCCGTAGCTTGGAATAATTTTGCATCGGTGCCTGAATTGTATCATGATCAGGTGGCATCTCGGTTTCATTTATCCATTGGAGAAATTGTTCCGGAGTATTCACCTCGGAAATAACTCCGGCGGAATTCACGATATCATACTCAGTCGATCGATGATGGGCCGGGCCACAAGAAATTCGTTTGGAACCGGCGATCAAAGGCTCAAGAACCGAATGGATGCTTCCCTCAAACCCTCCTCCGACGTAGGAGTATTCAAAATCAGCGTAGAGTTCACAAAGAATCCCCTTCTTGTTCATGAGAATCGTCGATGAATGAGAGATCGTTTCAGTCAGATCATGGACTTCGGAAAAATCTCTCTCTAGCTTTTGAAGGCCGGACCGAAACTGAGAGAGGATCTCTTGAGACAAGTTATGGGGGACAATTACAACCAAAACATCTTTTGGAATTTTACTTAAAAGGAACAAATCTGATGGCCATGCATTCCCAAAAATAAGACTTCTTTTTGATGATTGAACCAAATTTTTAAATTCATCATAAAGAGTGAAATGAGAAAAAAACTTATCTTTTTTCTTTAAAATTCTTCGTCTAATTTGCTCTATTCTAAAATCAAAAACTTCTCCAGAAAGACCAAGTGATTTACCTAATTGTTCATCAGGAACCCCAGCATAGATAATCCTCTGGGCATTCTGAAGGAATAATTTTTTCCAAAATGACGGTCCCCTACCTAGGGATCTTTCCTTTTTAAAAGTCACCCACACAAAGCTCAGATGATTCCCCTCCCTCATAGACCAAAGGAGAAACTCGGGAAATAAATCATATCGCACGAGAATAAGCTTATTTGAGGTAATCCAATGAGAAAAACATCGACGCTGAATAAAAGGAAAAAACCTCAAGAGAGAATATCGAAAATAACGAATTTGAGTGGGAAATTCTGAAGCGAGCTTCAGAATTGTTTTTTCTACACTTGGGGAAAAAAACACGAGTTCAATTTTTTTTCCCATTAAAAGGGCGTCTTCAATAATAGGGGCCACTTGTTGATACTCACCTTCGGAAGAAAATTCAAAGCATACATCTGCTCTTTCATGGACTTCTGAAAATGAATGAGCAAGCCATTCAAATTTATTTTTTTTCTCGAACTTTAATCTTTCTCTTATTTTGGGATGCCAATAAAAGAAGAGGGATGAAAAAACGATCAAGGGAAAATAAAAAAACCAAAAACAGAAATGGATGAGAGGCTTCATTTCACCTCCATCATCTTCACAAAAATGGAAAAGACTTCATCCACTGAAATTTCCTCCATGCAGTAAAGCCGGTCTCTGTGACAAGCCTTTTTACCTGTGGTTGAACATGGCTTACAGTTTAGGTCCTTTGAAATAAAACGAGAGGAAGAACCATGAGGAGCGAATCCGAACAGTGGGTCAGTAGGCCCAAATAAGGTGAGACAAGGTACACCATAGGCTTCCGCAATATGGTTCATTCCAGAGTCGTTACCAATACAAATTTTTGCTTGAGCTAAATACTCCATGCTCTCTTTTAAAGATGTTTTTCCTTGAAGATTTTTAAATCGTGGATGATTAATTTGATTAAAAGCTTCGCAAAAATGATCCTCTGGACCGGCCAAAACGATAACGTTAAAGGGCGTTTTCTGAAGAATATTTTCTGCCAAAAGAACGAATCGATCCACTGGCCATCTTTTTGGTTCGAAAGAAGCTGAAGGAGCAAGGATGATGTTATTTCCATGATCCAGCTTTTCTTTAAGAGCTGGAAGTGAAGTTAATTCTTCATGGGGACCCTTCCTAAATTCAACCGCTCTTCTTTTTCCTCTCAAATCTCCAAAGAGACCCTGAAAGTCTTTGATGATTCTCTCAGTCTGGGGCTCTAATCCAAATATCTTATGAGAAAAAAGCTTCTTTAAGGCTGAGCTTCTTATTTTTGTAAGAAAAAATCTCTCCCATCTTCTTTTATCAACAGTGAGGGCCGGGATGTTCCAAAAAGAAAGTTTGAGCCTGAAAGATCGTAAGGTAGCATGGAGATCCAAAATGAGATCAATGGGATCGTTCTCGTCAAGAAGATCGATTTTTTTAACGAGATCAGACCACTTCTCGCCTTTTTTTCTATCAAACCCAATGACATGATCAATTTCTGGATGGCCATTAAGAAGAGAGGTAAACTCCGAGCTCGTAAGGAAAGTAAACCTCGCCTTCTTACCAAGAAGGGATCTAAGCCAATTAACTGTCGCCGTTTGCAGGACCACATCCCCCATACTGGAGAAGCGCACTAAAAGAATATGCATGAGAGAATTATAGATTTGTTTTTATCAACCGCAAAGAAATAGAAGGTTAAAGGCCCATAAAAATAAAGGGTGTTCCCTCATCTAACTGCTTCTTATAACCCTTTTGATTATAGTTTTCTCGAAATTTTTGGTAACGCTCCCAATTCTTTTTCCCGTGAAGCTTCTCAAGCTTAGCATAAAAATCTTCTTCCATAAGAAGCATCTGCCGCCTCTCTTCGAAACTTAATTCTCGCAAAGGATTTTTTTGCCAAAATAAACTCGTCTTCTTAAAGAAATCGTCTCGAAGTTTATTGTGTTGGGAGATTTTATCCTCTGACATGCCTAATTTACTTGTGAAGAAGTCTAATCTATCAGACTCCATTTTTTCCCCGGCCTCTTGAACTTCTTCTTGTTCAATTCCGTAGATTTCACTTGGTTCGATCGCCACTTTCTCCACTTTTGGAGCAAGATTTTTTTCAGTCGCTGGTTTACTTGGACTCATACTAGGTTCACTCACTTTGTGCCCTTGATGAGTTTCTACAATCACTCTCTCAACGATTTCTTTTTCGTTTTTTTTCGTTAACAAAAAATAACCCAAAACGAAATTCGTGACTAAACTTAGTGCTAAGAATATTTTTATCATCGGTTCAAGAGCCTTGCTGCTTCTTTCGCAAAATAGGTTAAAATAATGTCGGCGCCTGCTCTTCTAAAGGAAGTCAGGGTTTCTAAGATGACTTTATCATTATCGATCCAACCATTCTGAGCGGCGGCCTTCACCATAGCATACTCCCCACTCACATTATAGGCAGCGACAGGAATTGGGCTCATCTCTTTCAATCGGTAAATGATGTCTAGATATGGAAGTCCCGGTTTAACCATAAGAATATCCGCTCCCTCTTCAATATCGAGCTCTGCTTCTCTTAGGGCCTCGGTGGAATTAGCGGGATCCATTTGGTAAGTTTTCTTATCTCCCTTTTTGGGAGCTGAATCCAAGGCCTCACGAAATGGCCCATAGTAGGCAGAAGCATATTTTGCGGTATAACTCATAATGAGAGTATTCTGGAAACTAGACTCATCAAGAGCGCGCCTGATGTGTCCCACCCTTCCGTCCATCATATCCGATGGACCTATGATATCTGCTCCTGCATGTGCCTCACAAACAGCTTGCTTCGCTAAAATGTCCAAAGTCGGGTCATTCAAAATTTCTCCCGTTTTTGGATCCACTAGCCCATCATGCCCTTCCGAAGAATAAGGATCAAGAGCAACATCGGCCATTACGAGCATTCCAGGGACAGACTCCTTAATCGCTCTAATCGCACGAAAATTTAATCCTTCACGATTATAGGCCTCTCTTGCATCTGGGGTTTTTAGTTTATCGTCAATCGCTGGGAAAAGAGCAACACACTTGACTCCAAGGGAATAAAGCTCTTTCGCTTCTTTAATAAGTTCATCGATGGAGAGTCTTGAATGCCCAGGCATAGATTTAATAGGAATGATTTGATTTTTTCCCTCTATGACAAATAGAGGAGCAATAAAGTGCTCTGGCAAAAGAAATGTTTCTTTCACCATGGAACGAATCACTTCATTTTGTCGATTTCTTCTTGGGCGATGGAAAATCATAATCAAGCCTTTTGCATAGATTTAAAGACAACGGCATACATTTGCATTTGTTTCATCATGGCCGCTAGACCATTCGAGCGATTCATAGAGAGGTGTTCAGTAATACCGACTTCTTTTAGGAAATCAGGCTTCGTAGCAAGTATTTCTTCAGGAGTTGCATCAGAATAAACACTCACTAATAATCCGACAATTCCCTTCACTAAAACAGCATCAGAGTCAGCTGAAAAATAAACTCGGCCGTCTTTAAATTCTGGGTATAACCAAACCTGAGACTGACAGCCTTTCACTTTGTATTTCTCATCTCGCTTGTCCTCTGGGTATGAATGAAGGTCTCGACCAATTTTGATGAGTTCTTTGTACCGGTCTTCCCAGTCTTGAAATTGTAGAAAGCGGTTTTTCACCTGAACAATTCTCTCTTGCATATTCACCTAAAATCCTCTGGTTGAGGGCCCTAGTATGCTCTTTTCATGGGATTTAGTCAAAAGACTCAATAAATTTAAGCTAGACCTTAAAGCTTTTAACTCTTTGCTCCGAAAGGTAGTCCAGAGGATATCATGGCCATTAGTATCGACCTAAAACCACTTAGCGAAGAAACCATCCAACAGATGGGTTATGGCAGTCATGATTTATGGCTCGTAAAGATTGATTCTATTATTTTTGGCCCCTTTGAATCTGAATCCCTCAAACACTATGTGGGGGACAACGAGCATCTCTTTGAACACGCTGAAGCTTCGTTAGCGGATCAGACGGAATGGAAACCTTTTTGGGAAGTGACTGGATTTCATCAAAAAAAATTACAAATCGTTTCATCTGAAAATTACGAAGGTCCATTCTGGATCATGGATATGGGACTAAAAGTAGGCCCCTTTAATTACCGAGATGTTGATAAAAAAATTGAAATGGGTCTCCTCGTGATGACTGATAACATCTCAGTAGATAACGGAGAAAACTGGATCAAGATTTATCAAGTAAAAGGTCTAGATAGAAGAACATTTTCACCAGATGAATTACCTATTTCACCATATGAATCAAGTTTTCAAAAAGCGAAAATAAAAATTCTCACTAAACTTGAGCAGTCCAATAAAGAGGCAATCGAAGGACTTGCAAGTGTGGCATTCGAGGGATTACAAAAAGGCAAACCTAATCCCCTAAAAATTGAAGAAATGACTCTTAAAACTGATATCTCGCCAGAGATCAGTCCATCTTTAAATATCATTTTTCCGGCGATTGCGATTAGTTTGATTCTGTTAGCAAGTGCGACCTACGTCATGTTTAGTATCAGTGAAGAAGATCAAGCACTGGCCGATTTATCGGAAGGCCAAACGAAATCAAGATTGAAAATTAATTCCAATAAAAGTTTCTCCGGTTCTATTCCAAGTGGGGAACAAAGATCTCCAGCGAGTTATGACTCTCAAGTACAAAGACCATCCTTTGGTTCTGAAAATAGGTACCCAACTCAGATGGAGACTCACGAGGATCACCAAAATGATCCAGAAATTGACCGAACTCCAGCGGATGCACCTAATGAACCAGTGGAACCTCAAGAGCACTCACTCGTCGGTAATGAAAATCAAGATCAATCTCTTGATGCATCTATGAATAACGCCGCTCAGGCCCCAGAACAACTGACAGTCGAAGAGGCCTCTGACTTTTAATTCTGTAAAGTTGATTTGATAGGAAGTCTTCGCTATCATCTCAACGTGCAAAACTCTCTTGATTCAATTAAATCTCTTTATAGAAATCCTGTGACACCAGGAAGCTTGTTTTTATCCATCGAAGGTATCGAGGGATCGGGAAAATCGACTCAAATTAAAGAGATCGAGAAAACCGTTCAAGAAAAAGGTTTACGAGTCCTGACCCTTAGAGAGCCCGGTGGAACGACCTTTGGAGAAAAACTCAGAGAGGCTATTTTAAACTCTGAGACACCCCTTCACCCACTTGCCGAGTGTCACTTGTTTCTTGCGAGTCGTGCTCAACTTCTAAAAGAAAAAATTCTTCCTTTCCTTTTGCAACCGGGATCAGTCGTCATTTTGGATCGCTATATTGATTCGACTCTTGCTTACCAAGGAAAGGCCAGAAGACTTGGCTACCAAACGGTGCTGACTCTTCATCAGTTTGACCCACTCAATCTTCTTCCTCACCGGACTTATTTTCTTGATATTGAGCTTGAAACGTCTTTTGAGAGACAAAAAATCAGAGGCAACGTTAAAGATTATTTTGAGTCTCAAAAGCAAGAGTTCTATCAAAATCTCATCGATGGTTACCGAGAGCTCTCTGAGTTATTTCCGGAAAGAATTCTTAAATTAAATGCTCAAAAATCGATCCAAGAAGTAACGAACCTGATTAAAAACGATCTGGAGACACTTCTTCCATGAACTTAAGTCAAATTCTCTTAGATAAAGCTGCCAAAAAAGAACTGGGTCATTTTTATATTATCGAAACCTCTGCTCCAATTGATGTCGCTAAAAAACAGCTTCTAGATTTCACTCACGAATTTATAAAGAATTACTATCAAAAAATAGAATCTCACAAACAATCCATGATTCATCTCATGGATCATCCAGATGTTTTTGTTCTAGGCCAGTCACAGTTAGAGGAAGAAAACAGCGAAAAATTTTTTAAAGTTGAGGAAGCGGAATCACTTTCACGTTTTTTTGAATTTAAACCGGTTCAAGGTGAAAGAAAATTTGCGGTCGTTACTGAGGCCCATCGAATCAATACGACTGTCGCTAATAAATGGCTGAAGCTCCTTGAGGAACCTCAGGGGAACTCAACAATCTTTTTTCTTAATCCGCGAAAAAGCCAGCTCCTTCCCACGATTCACTCCAGAGCGATTCACTTACGCTTAGGGGCAACACCAATCAAAATAGATCACACCCTCTGGAATGAATTCATTGTTGATGTCAGTAAGCTTTCACTGTCGGGTTTTTTGGACAAGTATCAAAAAAATGAATATCCGATCCATTACTGGATTAATGAGCTAATTTGTTGGGAAGCTGAGCAATTTGGCCACGCTATGCCAAAACAAGAATTAAGTAAGTGGCTCAAATCTTTTCAAGAAATGGAAGTTTTCAATCAACCGACTGCAACAAAATGGACTCTCTACTTTCAATACTTAAAAGAACAAGTTTTACCTCGCTTTAAGTAATGGTTTCGTTGACATAATGCTACGCCTTCAGTGACAATAATAAAATATGACTCAAGAGCAAATCGTAGAGGAAGGAAAACTTCCCCCTACGAAAGAAATAATTTCTGAAGATGAGACTTCAGAAACCTCAGACGAAACATCTGAAGATAGAGAGAACCGAGAAGAAAGTAGATTTAAAGAAGGGCAGATCCTGCGCTTTGTACGAGTCCGCTTTCCTGGGAACTCTCGATCGTTTCCTTTTCTGGTCGGAAAAAGACGAATTGAATACGGACAAAAAGTTGTTGCGATGTCGGATAGAGGCATGGCCGTGGGATATGTGAACTCATTTCCTTACGATGTCCCTTTTAATAAATCCATGCTGCCCATTAGAAGTATTTCAAAAGTTGCCACTGACGAAGACATCGTTAAAGACCAAGAAGCTTACAGACAGCAAAAAAATGCTGAAAACATTTGTAACGATCTGATCGAGATTTACAAACTCGACATGCAACTCACTCACGTTGAGTTCACCTCATTTGGTAAAAAGGCTGTCTTTTATTTTATTGCCCCTGCCAGAGTTGATTTCAGGGATCTCGTTAAGGATCTCGTTGGAAAATTAAAAACAAGAATTGAGCTTCGCCAGATTTCTGTGAGAGACAGATCGGCTTCGATTGGTGGAATTGGCCCATGTGGCAGAGAACTCTGCTGTTCTTCATTCCTCACAAAATACGGAAATGTGGGAATTAAGATGGCGAAAAACCAAGATCTCACTCTTAATTTCTCTAAACTTAATGGCGTTTGCGGACAATTAAAGTGCTGCCTTCAGTACGAAGATGATGTTTATCGTGAAAAGCGGGCCCGTCTTCCGAAAGAGGGTGACATCATTAGTACCCATACAGGTGAGATTGGACGTGTAGACCGACTTCACCTTTTAAGTGAACAATTTGTCATGATGACAAACCGTGGAGTCAGAAAGCGTTACGTCGTTGATTTATTCAAAGAAACTCTTGATAAAGAAACTGCAAACTTTCCAAAAGAGTTTGAATCAGTTTCAGATGAAACTCATAAAGTCATTGGTATGGATGAGGCCGAAGCGAAGAAAGTAAAAGCTTTTGAAGCTGAAGTTAAAACCTATAAAGAGAAAGGCAAATATTTTGCGGACTCTGCTTTTACGTCTTTATTTGGAGAAAAAACTCTCGATTATTCTCTCCCTCAAATAAAAGAACTCGAAAGCTCTAAGCCAAGAGTGAAGACTCCGGATGAGGAAGAAGAAATCTTCTACACTCCTTCTGAGGATGAAATGCTTCCTGAAGATGAACAAG
>CAMAYW010000079.1 GCA_945862475.1 Bacteriovorax stolpii | reverse complement strand
TAAGCAGACTATCTCTGAACTTACAAGAGAGGAATGGACCATTGAAAAATTAGGAACTGAATTTAACTCAGGAAATTTAAAAGCGATTTCAATAATCGATACGATTGCCCAAGAATTAGCAACAGGTCTTGTCTCGATGGGCGTTTTATTTGGTCCTCAAGCTTTCATTATTGGTGGTGGAGTTTCCAAGCTTGGAGTGGCTTTTAACAATGTTATCTTGAAAAAATTTGATGAACTCGTTCACTTTTCCATTAAAGGGAAAGTAAAAATTGTCACAGCCCATTTGTCCTCAGAAAAAGGTGCTATCTATGGTGGTGCTGCCCACATTATTGATGAGGTTTTTGGAAAATGATCGTTCCTCTCGACTGGTATCTTGATCCAGAAAATAAAGAAACAAAAAAACTTAATGAAATAGTCAGCTCGCATGCGAAAAAACTTCAAACGAACTTGAGCGAGGCCGTTACTAAAGAAGAAAAGCATCAGGCCATCTACGCCTTCTATCGGAAATACTATACTCTTACACTTTGCAAAAGTTGCATAGCTGCAGGAATAAACAGATCACCAACGAGGGATATCATTTTAGATTTTCCCTGGAAAGATCTCAAACAGGACAGAATATTGTGCTTAAAAATATGGGAAAAAATAAATCATTGAAAAACCCCTATCCACTCATTCTCGCCTCAACCTCAAAATACAGAGGAGCACTTCTCACTCAACTTGGTTGGGAATTTGAAATGATGGGCCCCGGAGTTGATGAAGAAAAAATAAAACAAGAAAATCATTCGCCATCAGAACTTTCGTTATTACTTTCAAAATACAAGGCTGAGGCCGTTTTTGTGATAAGACCTGATGCATGTGTGATTGGTTCAGATCAGGTCTTATCGTTGGATGGACAAATCTTTGGAAAACCAAAGACGATAGAGAAAGCAACAGAACAAATTTCCCTCTTACAAGGAAAAACCCACGAACTCATTACAGCTGTGACTCTTATCTATCCCAAAGGTCACATAAGTTTTGTGAATAGAACAAGATTAAAAATGAGGCCTCTCAATTTGAGTCAAATTCATTCTTACGTCAAAGAGGATCTACCCCTTGATTGTGCCGGAAGTTATAAATTGGAATCAAAAGGCATAAAGCTTTTTGAAGAAATCGAAATGAATGATCACACATCAATTATAGGTCTACCACTTATCGAACTTACAACTCATCTTCTAAATTTAGGATATTCACTTTGAAACTCTACTTCTTATTATTTATTTTTCTTATTGGATGCTCGAGATTACCGTCAAAGAGAACAGATAAACTTTCCATCCTTCAAGGGGTTACGAACACCAAAGAAGTGGAATTTAGCATCGTTGCTAAAAAAGAGAGACTACTCAAATTTCAATTAAGAGATGAAAGTGGAATAATTATTAGTCCTGAGGAAACAAAAATCATAACAAGAGGTTTCTCTGACTATGGTGTCCATAAGGCCGTTTTCTCAAGAGACAATAGCAAAATTTACAATTTATATGTATTTGAAAATGAAAAAATTGTAGACCAAAGGCTCGTTGGCCGAGGTCAAAAAGAAGAGTCCAAACTTAAGATAGCAGTCGTTTCTTGTCTCAGTGATTTTTATTCAAAACATTTTAAAATATGGGACACACTTGTTTCAAAAAATCCGGAATACCTTCTCATGATCGGTGATAACGTATACGCCGATCAAACATCAGCAAATTCATACACTCAAACGACCCCAGAAATTATCTGGGAGAGATATGTCGATGCGAGGCTAAGATTTCCAATTTATTTTCAACAGAAACTGATTCCAACACATGGATTATGGGATGACCATGATTATGGTTTTAATAATGGAAACAGAGACTTTAAATATAAAAATGAAGCTAAGGAAATTTTTGAGGCGTTTTTTGCACAAGAATTATCAAATGATGACTGGAATCAATCGGTTGGAGTTGGCGGATTACTCTCACTTGGTGACTTTAATCTTTATTTTCTTGATGGAAGAAGTTTTAGAACAGAAGAGAAATCAGGTTCTCATCTTGGTCTTGATCAATCCGCTTGGTTTTATTCAAAGTTAAGAGAAGAAGTAACACCAAGTCTTGTTATTAAAGGTGATCAGTTTTTTGGTGGCTACCACTCCTATGAGTCCTATGAAGGAAATCATCCTGAAAACTTTCAAGATTTTGTAGCCGAGCTTAAGCAAATGAAAACTCCGTTTGTCTTTATTTCTGGAGATAGGCATTTATCAGAAATCATGCAATTTCCGAGAAGCCTTTTCGGTAAACCTAGTTTTGAAATCACCTCTAGTCCAATGCATGCAAAAACATTTTCAGAAGAAGTTGATAACAATCCATGGCGAGTAGTCTCTGAGAAAGCTAAAGTCAATTTTACCATGATTGAAAATGAGGCCAAGGATAATCACTGGTTTTTAGATGTTGAGAACATTGGAGAAGCTGGAGAAGTACATTTTAGGCGAGAATTAGCAGTTTATATAAAGGATCTACAGGATAACTTGAAAGAAACAAGAAAACGCCGCTATGGAAAGCGGCGTTATAGAAGGTTAAGAAGAAAATAATTACTTAAGATTCGAACTTTCTGGGTCTAACTTTTTCTTTCTAATTAGGATGCGGTCAAGATTTCTAACATAGGCCTTTGAAACAACTTTAAAAATGCCATCTTCTTCATTCGGTTGAAATTGTTCCTTATTGTTTTGAACAATCACTAATAACTTCTCTTTGTCATCATCATTCAGTCCAGTACTGTCACTAGTTTGCTCTTGATTAGAACTAGATGTGGTAATCTGAGAATTATTAAATTGTTGAAAATTACTATTTGTTTGATTTACTGGAGTCACAGGATTTTCAGTTGTCTTAGAATCTTTTAAATCAGAATTCATTAAATTGGGGCCAGAGTTCGTACTGGCGACAGAACTAGAAGACCCAGATGCGCCTCCTGAATACTTACTTCCCATACTTTTCATGAGATCATTTGCAGCTTTTATTTTTGATTCAACATTAACACCGGCCAGTGCTGCTTTCTTATTTTTATCCTTCATGTAATTTAACCGTGCCGCTAGATTCGCACCAATGCCCCCATTTACAGATGCCGCATCCGACGTTAATCCGCTCCCTGTCGCATTTCCAAAATTTGAGGAATCAGCAATTTTTGAAAGGGATGAGTTTTGAAGTTTGAAAGTATAATTACCTCTCGTTAGAGGACTAAGCTTTTGAGTTTTAATTGCATTTGCACCGGATCCAGAATTGAGGGAAGCACTACCTCCGTTGTTGTAATTACCTTCTTGAATTCCCCCTGTACCACCTGCCAAAATTCCACTATCAATAATTCCATTTGTGATTTTTTCAATACAAGCGTTCTGTTTGTCTCTTTCAGAAATTATTGAGTTGTAGAATGTTGAAAGGTTTTGAATATCGACTTCAAGTTTCGCAAGAAGTTTTCTTCTATAGCTTTTAGCATTATTAAAGTAATCTCGGTATTGAGCATGGACATTGAATGGGACTCCAAGCACTCTTACAGTTCTGGCATCTCTCATAGAATAAGCTAGAAAATGAGCTAAAGCCTCATCAACAACTTCGTCTAAAAACTTATCAAACTCAGTGCAATTAGCTGTTCGATCACTTTCAAAACAATCTCTCGCCTGATTAAACTCTGGTTCATAAATAAATTTTTTCTGTTGCGAATCGACTTTGTAATTCTTATAAAAACTTTTAATGTTTTCTCTCAACTTACTGTGAAGAGTTGTTAAGTTTTTAACCCCATCACCATCAAGATTTCCTCTTTTTCTATAATCTCTAAATCCTCCCCAACTTAAAAAATGAGTAAAATTTAAAGAAAATTTCATCTCCCCCAAATCACCATGTTTTACACCTCCAAACATGGGAGGGTCCATTAATGTATATGTAGAGGTTGTCAATTTCGACGCTATATTTTCTGGTGTGTCTGCGCCAATTAATGCCAAAACATTTTTAACATTTTCTCTCTGAATAACGGATGAATTATTTGGTGAACTTCCATTAACAAAATAAAAGTTCGCATACCTTTTATGAAGTTTATGAAAATAAAATGATTTCCATGTCCACCATATTTTTACGTCGAATCGCGATCCTTGACAGTTTCTTTTATTATATAAAGTCGAACCTAAACTCCAAGATTCGGAGTCATCAGTCCAAGTCTCCATGGCCTTTGATAATCCAGCCAGCTTCGGACTAACCTGGGCCATTAAATCGAGCATCGCCATTTCATAAGACTTTAAAAGATTATTACGCCTATAAGTTAACATCATGCCTTCATAACCTGAAGACACCCTGGACCCCAACTCTGATTGAGAAACGTTAGATCCATCGTAATTGACGATGGTATTTTGAGATGCAGATTGAGCGTTATTTGAGATTGATTTTTTATAGGCTTCACCAGCCGAAATTATAGTTTGAAAGTCAGTATCAATCTGATTCATCACTATTGAATAGTTCTTTAAAATATTTTTCCTCGTTTCATTTATTGGTTTTCCAACCTCTTCTCTTAATAATGGGAAAATTCCTAAACACTCATCATCTCCTTCCACATTGATGGTAGAGAATAACCATTCAAGTGCACGGATTGATCTGAGTGCAATTTTACTTTTTTCAATAGTCTCCTGATTAATGTTTAACTTACATTGATTATCAGAGCTAATTCCGGGATTTTCTAAAAGTCCAGCATACAAAGCATTTTTGGCCTCTGCTGATTTTTGACAGGAACCATTAGGTGCTTTCTCAAGATCAGGTCCGCAACTTCCATTTGGACCAGCAAATTCACCCTCCGCGAATAACCGACAGATCTTTTTTTCCTTACATTTTCCCGAAACACAATGATAAGAACTACAATCTCGAGCATGACTACAGTTCGCGCCCACATCACCAAGAGGATCAGTTAACTGAGACTCGAATTCATCTTTCTTATATTGATTATCTGGGTTGAGCTCCGTACCGTATCCACTAAACATAATGGAAGTTGTTTGGGGAACACACTGCATACCGCTTGAACAACTTGAATCCGAGGTACATGAAACTAATGATTCATCGACCTCAGGTTGTCTATCGCAGACTCCGACACTGTTTAGCATGAGAGGCTTATTGTCAGTAACATCTGTACAGCAAGCTGAACTCGTAGAACCAGATGGAGGTATCTCTCCCATGGGAGTACATTGCTGATTTTGAGCAGCTAGTGCAGAAGATATCGTTACAACAAAAACAAAAAACATTCTTTGTGCGATTTTCATATAGAAACCCTTTAAGTCACTGAATTAGCTCAATTGTACCATGGCTGGGGAACGACTAGAGAGAATATTTTGATTGGGATTAAACAAATAAGTCTGGATTATTCAATACTTAGATATCAATATAGGAAAAAACAAATGAAGAATATATTTAAAAAAGTTGAGTCTTAATTATGGCAGATCACCAAAACTTATGGGGAGAAGAAACTAGACACTTCCACCACCTCTCCCCTGACCATGTGATGAAAGCAGCAGAGTTATTTGGAAAACGACTAACAGGGAGAGTACTGGCCCTCAATAGTCTTGAAAACCGTGTTTATGATATCGAGGTCGCATCGGTACTTGATTATGGTAAAGGTTTCAGTCCCACTCAATTTATTTTAAAGTTTTATCGCCCCGGACGCTGGACAGAGAATCAGATTTTAGAGGAACACCGATTTCTGCAAACTCTCCAGGAATTTGAAGTCCCAGTTGTTGCCCCCATTGAGTTCAATAATAAAACTCTTCATTTGGATCCAGAAACAAAATTATGGTTCTCCATTTTTCCTAAAGTCCAGGGAAGACTAAAAGATGAACTCTTAAAGGATGAATTAGATCAGGTTGGAAGACTGATTGGAAGAATTCATAACATTGGTTCTATGGCGAACTTTAATCATAGACTTCCCTTGAATCCGGTCACTTTTATTGATTCTAATAAAACTGCTTTAGAAAATTTAAAACCAGTTGATCATCTTAGTTTTAATCACTACCTTCAACTACTTGGTCAGGCATCACAAATCTTAAAACCTATTTTTCAAAACCTAACAGTTCAAAGACTCCATGGTGATTTTCACAGAGGAAATATTGTTTGGACATCCGCAGGACCAATGGCCGTCGATTTTGATGACTGCTTAACAGGTCCAGTTGAACAAGACTTATGGTTACTCTTTCCAGGAAAAGATCAGTACAGTCTAGAAGACAGAGAGAGATTTATTTCTGCTTATAAAGAAATGACAAGAAAAGATATTCTTAGGATGAATCTAACTGAAGCATTTAGAACGATGAGGATGGTTCATTTCAATGCTTGGATCGCCAAGAGATGGGAAGATCATTCCTTTCAAAGAGTTTTTCCTCAGTTTATATCTGCAAATTACTGGGACCAGGAACTCATAGACCTTAGAATTCAAATTAGCGCCCTCCAAGACCTTGGCATGAGTATTGAATATTAATACTCATGAAACGCCACAAATATAAAATTTTAACCACTTAAACTGTTTAAAAGATTATCAGGTGTCTAAACGTGTTGGAGGATATATGCAATTGAGACTTATTATTCTTATGCTGTTTTTGAGTCCGTTCGCCTTTGGACAATCACTAAAAGATAAAAGAATAAAAGAAGAAATGCTTAATCGCGTGGATACACTTACAGAAAAAGTTCAAATAACTCGTGATTATTTAAAACAAGAAGACGTTGTACTCGCTTGTAAAACAATCAATGAGATTTTTAAAATTCTTCCCGACCATCTCGTCTCTATCGGAACAAGGATGAATCTCTTTGATCCACAAGTCATCAACATGGAGCATGAAACAAAACTTTTTCTCATCTATGTTCATCAAAGAAGTAACATTTGCGCTCAAGGAGAAACTGGCGAAAATCTAGACATCTCTGAAGTCGATAAAAAATTTAAATCAACGAAGAAAATATTTGAGAAACAAAAAAAGAAAATCAAAAAGTCAGACACTACTTATGAAAATTTATACAACTACTATTATGAATTTCATTAGAAGCTAAGACTGGCCTTCATCAAACTTGCACCCAATCTTGAACTCAATATCAAGTTCATCAATGGGTCTATGAGACATGACTTGGGCCAATAAGGGATCATCTAAAACATGTTCCTCAATACCCACGATATTTACTTTCGATCCAACAGGAAAGAGATCGACTTCCATTGTTACAAAGCTAATGCCACCTCGAGAAAGGTCAAAAATTCTTAACAATTGTACGTCTGGACTTTTTTGGGAAACAACTTTCGCCCATTTTTCGGCCTTCGGTCTCGCCCTAGGGCTTTCTCTCTTATCTGCAAAAAGCTTGTCTTCATCATCAAGGGATACCCGATCAAATTCGTTTCCTAGGAATTCTTGGTCACGTGTGGTTCTTTGGTTCATTCCAACGATTCTTCCAAAATCGACCTTACTGACATCATCAAAATTGAATCTTTTAGATTTCCAAACAGTAGAAATATCTAAACCGGTGATAAGCCTGATCTGACCAACCTCATCTTCTTCCAAAAGCCTGATCTCTTTAGGCAGATTAATGGTGAAAAAGTTTTTTTCAACACGAATCCCCTCAGATTTAAAAATAAGCTGCCCGTCTTCAGAATAGAAATACATGGGAAGGGATTGTTGCATCGAATATCCATTAGGTATTTCGAAATTGAGTATGCCATCTTCAATTTTAAATGAGCTTAATTTGGAATTAGCAATACTTCTTCCTGAACTAGTAGGAGAGAGCTGCCACAAAACGATATTTGAACCCTTAGAGTGTATGTGCTTGAAAATTTTTTGAAAAGCGTAGATACCCTGAGAATCCGACTTAAATACTTTCATTATTCCTATTTGCCTAAACGTTTAAAAAAATTTTAGCATATCTAAAGGGATTAACAATATAAAGGGCTTCGATTCTTGAGATTAATTTTATTGTATCTTTTTATTTTTTCGATGAGCTCCTTCGGACACGAAGTTCAATCCATTTCACAACACATTAATTTAAGAAAACAAAACAAAATTGGTCGTCAACAAGATCTCATCGCTAGGGCCAGTGTAACAAGAAAACTAGACTTAGGCGTTCAAGGAACTTACCTTGAAAGGTTTAATCTTTTTGAAAAAAGATTTGGTGCTTTTTTAAAATCTAAGTTGAGTGACAGATTAAATATAGAACTTAAATATCTCCAGGGTTTTAAGACTGAAATTTTACCAGAAAAACAAACGATTCTTTCTAGTTACTATTCACTTACTCAAGGTATTACATCTTTTATTATTTTAAGAGATACACGCTACTCGGTGACTCACATCAATAACGCTGGCCTGGGTTTTGAAATTGAGACATTCCCAAATTTCATTATTGTCCCTCAAATTAATTTTGGTAAAGCGACTTTCAATGGCCCGGCAGAAACTAAAGACGTCTATAGCTCTGGTTTAAAGGTTATCTATTACAAAGAAAATCATTTTAGTTTTTCTTTGTTTGGTTACAAAGGAAGAGAAATATCTCAGGGATTAATTGGCAGAACGATGGCCAATCTTCCCATTGATACACTCTCAGGAGGCGCCTCCGTTTCCTACTATATCTTGAGTGATCTCAAAGCTGAGATCATTTTTGACCATACTGACT
>CAMAYW010000078.1 GCA_945862475.1 Bacteriovorax stolpii | reverse complement strand
ACTGAATAACGAAATCTTCGTCGTTGTCAAAGTCCACAAGATTTTCAATGGACGGCAAATCGACGTCATGAAGATCGTCATCGTCCGTATTATCTTCGTCAAAAGTGTATTCTTTATCCTGCAGAGAAGCTTCTTCGTTTTCCACAATTTCTGCTTCAGATTTTGATAAGTAATCTCTCCTTAACTTAGCTTTATTTTTCATAGGCACCCCCCAAATTTGGGATGCATATTCAATACCAGAATTATTCGTACTGCCTACCAAGGTCTCTTATAAGATAACCAATGGCATAGGGAACTGTTGAATCTCTTTCTTTTGAATAATTCGTGGCATGTTCAAAACCAAGTTTATGCGTCCACTCGTGAAAAACATTACCAGCAACTTCAGAAGGAGTGAAAGGATTGTAAAATTTTGAATTTAAGTAAATTTTCATGGCACCAGGGGTAGTGTATCCAACTGTGCTCGTCCACGAGTAATAAAGCTCTAATTCTAAATCCATTTGATTATCAACATCAGGTTTTAAATCCTCTCTTCCATCAAGAAGTTTTTGATAGATTTCTTCATTTGAGAGTCCCTTATTTTCAAAAAATTGCTTCTTCCCTTGAAAGGTAAAGTTGAGAACCTTAGATCTAAACTCATTACTACCAATCACCTTCTTAATGATTTCTATCGCCTTTAAAAGTTTATCTTCACTTCCACGGTCAAAATTAGTTAGAACGTAATTAACGTCAAAAGTCAGGGCCTCATTTGGTACGTCACCATCAGGTATGGGGTCTGGATCAGGATCTGGATTAGGAATTGGACAATTCGCGTTTTGCTCCTGCACTTCGGCCGACTGATTTTGACAGTTTTCATTACAAGAAACAAAAAAACACAATAAAAAGATAAAGACTAAACTCTTCCCCATTCTTACCTTCCATGGTTCGGGCGGGAAAATTGATAAAATCCATCGTGGATTTTCTCGGCGAGCTGTTAATTACAGATCGTAAGGATATTATGCCCCGACATCGGGGCACAGCTCAAGAAGGCAAAAAAGTTTGAATCTAGAGAGAACGCCTAGGCTTTATGATGATATTTCCAAAAAAGACTCCCACGACCAAGGCCATGGCAAGAGTAATCATTGTAAAGGCAGTATCGAGACCACCAATAACGTCTCTCTCAAAAAGTGAGGTCATACCTCGATAACCTACAGATCCAGGTACGAGGAGAATGATTCCTGGCCATTGAAAAATGGAAGAGGGCTTATCCTTTAATCGCGCAAAAATATTACTCATGGCCCCAACACAGGTACCCCCAAAGAACATTCCCAACTCTGGGCCCAAGTAATGAGAACCCACTTTTGAACAAAAATAACCGTAGATTCCTGCAAGAGTCACCCAGCCCCAGTCAGTCTTATTTGCCTTGAAGTTTATAACCGACATAAATGCTGTTAATGGGAGGATAGCGTAAGTTAACCAATTTGGAATTTCATCAAACCGAAAATGAAAGGCGGAAAAATGAAACCATGAAGCTATTTTACTTCCGATGAAGACACCAAAGGTAAGCTTAAGAAGAATCATCACTCCTCCCACTAACCTTGCCGTTCCGGAGACTAAATTATTAGTAGCAATTTCAGCAATGGCGATGGTGATAAAAAGACCTGGCATGAAAATAATCAAGCTAGAAATAATCACGACTCCAGCATTTAGTCCTGGAAAAAGTTTGAGTAGCAAATAAGTAGCAAGTGAAGCGACAACCGCAACTATCGCCTCAAAGAGCTGGCCAACTAAACCCAAAGGTTTTATCAGTGACATGAGTCCCATCAAAGAACCAACAACCATTGCCGCAAAAAGATCTACCCAGGTCCCCCCAAATAAAACCATGAATCCAGCGGCAGAAAAAAGAAAATAGATTAGTCGAATTCTTTTTCCAAAAGGCTCATTCGCATTAAGAATATCATCAAGTTTTTGGAAACCCTCTTCATAAGAAATTTCATTTCGTATGACTTGTCTAGATACCGAATCGAGATCCGTTAATTTTCCAAGATTAACCCCCATGGGTTCTACTCTCTCAATTTTAGTAATCTCCTCTTCACCATTTGAAAAACTAGAAAGAATGGCCGTTGGCTGAGAAATAAAGGTCCCTCTAATACCTATGAGCTGAGACATATCTTGCATCGTTGCTTCCAACGTGTGCGCAGGAGCACCAGCTGAATGAAGAGCTGTTCCAAACCTCAAAATAAACTTTACTTGTTTTTGAAACTTTGTAATTTCCATCACCAAGTCTTTTTCAAATCATCAATTTGTTTAATAATCGTCATTTGGGTTAAGTCTTTATAAGTTTTAAACATAGGGTTTAGTAGTTCTTTTTCTATTGTATCAAAATTTTCGAACTCTATGGGCTGAGAAATGTGAAAAGGAATTCGAATTTCGGACTCATAAGATCTAAAACAAAGAGTGGTTCTAGGATTTTGTTTTAAATTTAGTTTTGATAATCGTTCCTCATAATTTGTAAAAGGCACAAGGATCGAAGATTGAAGCTTCACTTTAATTTCCTCCCCAATATTTTCTCCTGAGTGTTTATCTAAGTGAGCTGCAGTCCAAGAAATAGATGACATCACCACAATAACTGCATCCAATTTAAATTCTTTTGATAGGTCATTAATAAACTGTTTTTGATGTTCCGACCACTTTGGTCCGCCCATGAGTTCATAGGCCGGTACAAGAAGAAGAGACAAGTCACGCATGCCTCGAGGATTAAGAATTGTAGCTGTTGTCGTGTTTTTACCATTAGAAAGATAATAAAGATCATCCGGAGCAAGAATTGATCGTTTAGATAGAATGACATCCTCAACCTCGGAACCATAAAGCGAAAAGGTTTTAGATTTTTTAAACTTGGAGGTTGGTACGAAATCAAAATCCGTCGCCAACACCTTAAAGCTCTGCTCCCAAAGACGAAGGAAATTTTCCGTGATGATTTGTTTTCCAGCAGCTGAGAGATAGACTTTATCAAATTTGGATAATCCGTCTCTCGTAGGTTGAATTTCACTTTCAAAGACAACTATTCCAATTCTCTTTATTAAATTTTGCCCTTTACCAAAAAGCTCATCGAGTTTACCAAACTGAGGATCTTTTTTATTGGTTGTAATGACTTTTGAAGAAAGATCATGAAGTTCATCTAATGAGTAATTAATCTTAGTATCATACAAAAAAACTTCTTCTCCACCTGTTTTTATAACACCCATAGAACAAGAAGAAAGAACTAGAAAACATAAGAGGCATCGTAACATATTTGAGAATCCTTAGAGATGGATGTTATCTCCTCCCATTTTAGCCTTTGTCCTGAGGATAATTCTATCATAAAGGTTGGTTCAATAATAATTTTACGAATATAACCAGTCGCGAAGGAGTTTTTTAAGGCCAAATGTAGCTCACCTTTCTCCCTTAAATTTAAAACAAAACGTAAAAACGGATCAAAATCTTCATAAAACATCAATTTTTTGACATCACTCCAACGAATTGTCCTCGGCGGATCGTTCAAGTTAAATAAATCATCTCCTAACCATTCCATTTGATAAGTACCACCTATCCAAGTGATATTATCTTCTTCAATAAGAATGAATTTCCTTTGATACGTTTGCTGAAATGCCTGAACTGAAGAATCTCTTTCTTTGAAAATTCTTTTATAAACTCGCGCAAAAGGATAATGCCTTGGGGAGGAAAGAGGGATTTCATGTGAAAAACTAAGCCAATTTTCTTTTTCGATTCTTTTAATTAAATCTCCATGGGATTCAATAACAATTAAAGAAAATGGTCTCATCTCTTCATAAAGAGAAGAGAGAATCTTATCTAAAACATAGCCTGTGGGAAAATAAAGGAAATAAACATCTGCAACTGGAATTTGGCAATGAAGTAAGTCATCATTAATGAAGTTCGCATTTTTTATGTTATAATCAAATTTCATAAGTGATGCAAAATCGAATCGAGACCTTTGATTCTCGATTCCAAAGGCCATTCTGTCAGGAAAACTTAGTGCATAATACAGAACAACGTGGCCATCGCCACAACCAATATCAAGAAAAGTTCCACAAATCGTTGGGTCAGAGAAAATGACATCGAGGTCCTCTTTCGATGTATAGAGAGCAGAATATGAGAGTCCCTTGTTAGCGCTGTCAAAATCATCGATAGTCGCCTCAACATCAAGGAAAGCTGATTTAAAACGTTCCCAAAACTGAACTAAAGAAAATGTCATAACTCACTTTTTTGTTGGCATAACCATTTAATACATAGTTCCATCGAACTCCAATGTTAAGTGGAGTTGAAAGTCTAAGTAAATTTAATTCGAAAATGGTTTCAAGACCAGTTGAAGCAGACTTATAAGATATATTTGAAAAGCGTCCATTCAATTCATCATAAAAGAAATTAAAGCTTATCCGCTTGGAGTAGAGGTATCTCGAAAGATTCCAGTCTGGATAAAAAGCGGGAAATAAGTAATTAGCTGAGTATTTTGAAAACTCGTCAAGATAAAAGCTACTCGTTCCTCTCGGAGAGAAAATGTCTGAGGCGTATTGATAATTTTTAGCCTTCTGAGATTCATAAGCAAATTGATGATGAAAAGAATGATGATGGAAAAGGCCGGGAAGATAGGCCCTAGAATCGAAGCTAATTATTTGTCCTTTCTTTTGATTCGAAGTTATTTCTTTTCCATCCTCAACTTTAGAATTAAGTGAGAATCCATACCTTGGAAGGATATCTCTTCTTGCTAGCCTTTGACTTACCTCAAAAGAAGCCTCAACCCCTGGCGAAAATAGAACTCCATCTGAAAGTTCATTCGAATTTGAATCGCTTTTATTAGTGACTTTGATTAATTTTGAAAACGCTCTCGTTGAAAACACCTGGGAAAATCTTCCGTTTATTTTTCTCCAAGGTAGGCTGACACCGGCCTCAAAAGTCCCCTCCTCCCATTGATTTTCAACATTTCTTCCACTTTGAACGAGAGTCTGTCTTCGACCACCATAACCGGCCCTTAAATCAAACGCAGTGAAGAAGTTTGACCAAAGAGCACTCGTAAACCCCTGCAAAACTTTCTCATTAAGGTTATATTCAGCACCGAAAGTCAGCGCAAATTTATTAAGTAAATCTCTACTTATACCCATGAAAGTAACAGTATTTGAAAGTGGTGGCGCCAATAAAACCCAACTATGAAGATTAACTGAATTTTCTAATTGAGAATATTCTCCAATTCTATAAGGCCCATTTGCAGTTAAGTCATCTTGAAGACCCTTAAAATCCTCACTTTTAGAAAATTTCTCATAAACTGGCACAAAACTATCTGATGACGATTGCTCTTCATCCCAATTTAAATTCTTTTTTACGATCTTCATTCCTTGAAGACTGTAGTCTGAATAGAAAAGCTGATTAGAAAATAAGGTTGGTGAATAAGCTCCAAACAAAGCACTTGTTAATTGCTTAGGTCCCTGTGAAGTCAGTAACCAAATATTATCAATACCCGAATCCGGAGCTTCATAAAGGATTTGATTATCCTGAACGGCAATCGCCCCAATATTCATATAGCGATGGCTAAGGAGAACTTGCTCGCTTCTATCATTAAAATTAAATTTAACGATTGCTTTTTGATCTAAATGATCTTTTATGACTAAAACAATTTGATCCGACTCTACCCAATCTAAGCTCGTAATCACTTTTTCTTTCGGGTAAGGAATTCTTAATAACTCTTTTCCCCTTATATTCAACACAACCAGAAATTGATTTTGAAATTCATCCCACTCAATCTGAATGAGCTTAAGCCCATCATGACTAGGAATCCCAAGTCGTGCCTTCTGATTCTTCCTTTCAAGTATTATTTCCTTCTTTTCAATATCGAAAACCTTTAAAGTCGTATAATCACGATATCCCCACCTAGGATCAATTTGAAGTTCATGAAAAACTAATTTCCCATTTCGTAATTTGTAAGGATATTCATTCTGAAGGATCCCCGGATATAATAAATGTTTTTCCTTTCCATTCTCTATGAGGACAAACTCGGGAATAAAAGAGAGTCCCATCTTAAGAGCTAGTATCTTTCCATCTGCGACGACTTGAGGATAAAGATAATTTGTCCACCCATCTTTTTTCTTTGGTGAAAGTTCATCGCTCGGAGTAGGACTTAAAAGATCAATTTTAGCTTTCCAGTTACTAGAAAATTCCTTCATCATCTTTTTGTAAAGTGATTCAAATGTGTGCCCAGTTATTTTTCTTGTCGCATTGTAAAATGTTAATGGATTCCAACTTCTCTCTGATGCTTTATCTGCGATTTCAGAAAGAACAAGATCCCCATAATTGTTTCTTAACCAAGTCGTATAAAAATAGCCATACACATAATGATTTGGAACATAATCTTTATAAGAACCAAGATGTGATTTATCATAATTCCATTCTAAATCTGAAAGAAGAACAGCTCTAAGATCTCTTTCAAACAAAGGTAATCTTCCCCTCCCTCCATTCGAAAGTGCTGTTTCAATACCGACAGCATCTCCTTCCATAAACCAAGGCGGAAGAGTCAATGCAACTCCAATGGCCTCTCCAATTTGTCCAAAAAGAGCTCTGTAAAATTTATTAAATCCTTGTTTCGTTTTATGAAATTGAACAACATGTCTGAATTCATGTATCGCAAGAGTTTTAAGCCATTCTGTATTTGTTAACTCTGGATCAATTGAGGGAGAGAGGAACCACTCGGATCTTCTAGGTGCGAGAGTAACAAAGCCGTTTGAATTTACAGACTGGTTCTGTAGGATTAGAGGTATTCGTGGTGGCAAAACTTCCATTGAACGGCAGACATAGGGATAAATTTTCTCCAAAAGATTCGCTACTCTTTGTGCCTCATGAGAAACATCTTCAGGAAAAATGATGTGAAAATGTTCTGTCAAAATATATTTCCAATTAATTTCAGAAGGATTTTGCTGATAATCAGAAGTTAATTTTGGCCCCTCAATTGAATAAATGAGAGAAGATTTAATGAGAAGGAGAAGAATGACAAGTAATCTCATTTTTTATCCACTTCTCTAAAAGAAAGTAATTCGGACCAAAGGCTTTTTGCCACTAATCCAAATTGATGTTTCTTCAATCTTATAAGATTTATAGCTAATTCTTTTGTGTGAACATCTTCAAAATCAAGTACAACCAATTTTTTTTCTTTCAATTCTTTTTCTATCGTATGCTCAGCAAGATGCCCCCAACCTAAACCGGCAAGAATAATTTCCTGCTTAAATTGGCCATCTGAAATACGCCATTTTTTTCCGCCCTCAAGTACTCCAAAGCTCGCCCCTCTTGGGCCATTTTTATCCCCAATTACTATTTGATCTAAGGCGAGTAAGTCTGATTGAATTCTGACTTTCTTATCTTTATATAATTCCTTACTCATGACAGGAATCATCTTAACAGTCGTTAATGGAATGATTTCAAGAGAATTTCTTTCAGATATAAAGTGAGTCAGCCCAATTTGTGCTTCACCATCCAACACTCTACGCTCGGCTTCACTAAGAATATTCAAGTTTAAATTAAGCTTCGTGTGAGGAAATTTTACTGAAAATTTTTTAAACAGATGAAGGAAATTTGACAGAGGAGATATTCCATCGATTGTTAGACTAATTTCAGGCTCCTCATTATTTTTAAAACTTTGAGAGAGATCCTGAAGATCGTTCATTTCAGTTATTAGTCGAAGAGATTTTTCAAGAAAGGACCTGCCATGTTGAGTGAGCTTTGGTCGGTAACCTGACCGATCAAAAAGATCAACTTCCATTTCTTCTTCTAATTTTTTTATTGATAAGCTTAAGGCGGGCTGACTTTTATGCAACTCAGCAGCGGCTGCTTTAAAACTGCCTAATTCAACAATCTTATGAAAAACAACCACTTGATCGAAGGTCATTTGTATAACTTTTTTTTATATTGTTTATGAAAAAAACTGTCTTTTTTTTTATCAAATTCTGCTCCATGATGAAAGCACTAAAAATGTAACCATCCATTAAACAGGAGATTTATGAAAAAATTTATCGTCACTATGATTGCCCTCACTTCGATCACTGCTTTCGCTCAAACTTACAGCGTTGATTCATCTTCAAGTAAGATTGTCTACGTTGGAAAGAAAGTAACAGGTGAGCACACTGGTTCAATCACTTTAAAATCCGGCTCACTTTCATTTAAAGGCGACACTATTACAGCTGGTGAGTTCGTAGCTGACATGAATTCATTAACGAGTACAGACATTACAGACAAGGAATATAATGCAAAGTATGTTTCTCATATGAAGTCACCAGATTTTTTCAACACTGAGAAACATCCTGAGTCAAAACTTGTTATCAAAAGCTCTAAAAAAACTGATAAAGGCCTTGAAGTAACTGGCACCCTGACAATGTTAGGTGAAACTAAACCAGTTACCTTCGTTGTAACAGATCTTAAAAAAACCGATGCTGGAGTTACTGGTAAGTCGAATCTTACTTTAAACCGTACTCAGTGGGGTCTAAAGTATGGTTCAACTTCATTCTTTAAAGGTCTTGGAGACAAAGCAATAAATGACGAATTTACTCTAGCAGTTGAACTTTCTGCTAAGCCAACTACAGCTAAACAATAATTTCAAAACAAAGGGCCCCTCAAGGGGCCCTTTTTTCTCGCTCCTCCT
>CAMAYW010000077.1 GCA_945862475.1 Bacteriovorax stolpii | reverse complement strand
TTGAGCAACTTCCTCGATATAGGCATAAAAAGAGACTGTAGGTAGAATAAGCCCTGCAAAATATCCACCAATCACTCGGGCGAGAGTTTCTCTACCAGATGCTCGTCCACCGCCGCGATGATCCCTATGGCCATATTTAAGCATCGTTGTCTTATCAGCATGTCCAGGTCGATATTCGTCTTTTAATTTATCGTAGTCTTGGCTTCGTTGGTTGGTATTTCTAACAATGACAGTAATGGGGGTTCCAAGAGTTTTATTTTCAAAGACTCCCGAAAGGATCTCTGGAAGATCTTCTTCCTTCCGAGATGTATGAACAGCATGTTGTCCAGGGGCCCTTCTTTTAAGCTCTGTTTTTAATTCGTCCAGATTAATTTGAATCCCTGCAGGCATACCATCAATCACTACCCCAAGAGCTTCTCCATGAGATTCACCAAATGTGGTTATTTTAAAAAGTTGTCCAAAGCTATTTCCACTCATGTTGAATCCTTTTTAAAAAATCATCAGAGAAAGTTTCTAATGGTGAATTCGGAAGATTGGTCAGAGCATCTACCGAAGTATAGGTTTCAGCCTTGAGACCGCAGGGGTTAAGGCCTGAGAGAGTTTTTACCATCTCTTTATTTCCAATAATATTTAATGCCATCCCGTGAAATGTCGTCAGTTTCTCTATGGCGATACCCATTGAGGCCAGTTTGTTATTGTTGTGCCAAAGACCTAAGAGTTTATTTTCGTGGCTTAAATTTTCAATCCCCCAAGATTCAAGGACAGCAATCGAAAAATCAAAAATTTCATCAATCATTTTTGATAAGGATAGTGTTGAGGGATTTAACTTCAATATAGGATAAAAAATAAACTGTCCTGGATGATGAAAGGTCAGACCTCCACCTCTTTCGATTTGGAAGAGTGGATAGGGTAGAGTTTTATGATCTTGCAAATTAAACTCAACTAAGTTTAAGGTCTCTCCCTTTTTCGGTTTTTGAAGACCACGTCCGTTAGTTAGTGTTTCTGGATGGCTACAGCATATAAGAATTCTAAGTTTGTTACTTTCTTGAACTAATTTAAGAGCTTCTCGTTGAAATTTATGTGAAAGCTCGTAATCCCAGTTCCATTTTTTAACGACTACTGTTCTCTCATTTAGATTTATTAAATCTGATTCATGAAGAGAATAATCATTAAGATTGATGGCCTGACTTATGAGTGCCTTCATTATTATTCTTTGTTTTCTACGTAGTCCAAAAAGTCCCCTGCTTTATAGGAGCTTCTAACAAGAGGTCCACTTGCAACAAACTTAAACCCCATCTTAAGAGACATTCTCTTAAGTTCCTCGAATTCTTCTGGAGTATAGAATTTTTCTACATTGAGATGGCGCTTACTTGGTTGTAGGTACTGTCCAAATGTTACAATATCCACATCAATGGCACGAAGATCTTCTAGTGTCTCCTGGATTTCTTTCCAGGTCTCACCCAGGCCAACCATGAGGGATGTTTTCGTTTGGATGCTAGGATAATTTTTTTTGTAAAAACTTAAGCAAGAAAGTGTCTTATCATAGCCTGCTCGAGGATCCCGTACTGGATGAGTGAGGCGTTTTACTGTTTCGATATTTTGAGCAATCACGTAAGGATTAGATTGAGCAAGAACATGCATTCTTTCTTCTTCTACACCGAAGTCGGGTATCAGAACTTCTACTTTTGTTTCTGGATGATCTTGATGGACACGGTTAACGACTGCAGCAAAGTGGCCAGCACCGTGATCAGGGACATCATCTCTATCAACACTGGTAATCACTATATAACGAAGGGACATGAGGCCTACCATCTTAGAGGTATTTTCAATTTCCTCGTGATTAATAAAGCCCTTGGGATTTCCTGTTTTGACATGACAAAACTTACAGGCCCTTGTGCAAGTGTCTCCAAGGATCATCACAGTAGCAGTGCGGGCACTCCAACATTCAGAAATGTTTGGGCACTTAGCTTCTTCACAAACAGTTGCTAGACCCTTTTCACGGAGATTATCTCTAATCTCTTTAAAGTCCTCGCCTTGAGGAAGCTTAACTTTTAACCACTCTGGTTTTCTTTGGTATTTGTCTTTATCAAAATATGTTACGGCCATAGAGTGACTTCTATCACAGGGGGGTCCTTTAGACTAGGGGGAGAGTCATTTTTGGGATGAGGTAAGTATCGAAAATTACTTTGTTATTTAGTCGTGTCTAAAGAGAAATAACTAAGCACTCGAATAAGTTTGGAGAAAGCTTTATTGATTCTCCCATTTTGAGTAGTTGTGTCCTAGGTCCTAAGGTCAGGAATACTTTTTGATCATTTAAGAGCAATTGATATTCAATTTTTTGTTTCTCAGCTGAGATTTTGTTGATTTTCATCTCTAATCCGCCCTGTGAAAAGCTCCAAGCCTCATCTGGAACGATCAATAAGGCGTCTTCTTTACCTTCACCTTCAAACTCTATTGGCACTTCCCCCCAAGGAGAGATCCAGGAGTTATTCGATTTTTTGACTGGGAAAAAGTTTCTGTATCCCAAAAACTGAGCAACGAAAAGATTTGTTGGAGATTTAACTAAATCGATTGGACTAGCGACTTGTTCAAACTTTCCAAAATTTAAAACACCTATACGATCCGAAAACTTGAAGGCCTCAGAAAGATCATGAGTGATCCAAATAACGGTTATATTTTGATGCCTGATATATTCAAAGAGAGAGAAGAGTATATCTTTTCTAGTAAATGGGTCTAGGTGAGTGAACGGTTCATCTAAAAATAAAATAGAGGGCTTATTAATAAGCTCTTTCGACAATAGAACTTTTTGCTTTTGACCAGATGAGAGTTCATTTAAATTTTGTCTTAATTGGAAAGTAAATTCAAATGTGTCAGCGAGATCTCTTGCTAATTGAATTTTTTTATCTTCATCAATATCGAGAGTAATTGAGCTTACTAAATATTTTTGTACATTAGTGGTAACAGACGTCTCGGTGGATGGAAATAATGCAACTTCTCCAGAGACTCGGCTTGTTCCAGTTTGGGGAGTGAGTGCTCCAGATAACAGTTTTAGTAGAGTGGTTTTTCCACTCCCATTGGGACCCATCACTCCAAAAATTTCTCCTTCATTGACGGATAATGTGACCCCATGGAGTCCAGCGATGCCACGTTTATCAAATTGAAAATGTAAGTTATTGCTATCGATCATGATGGCTTCTTTACCACTAGTAAAAGCCCTGCGAAAAGAAGAATTACTCCAGCAATCCTTGAAAAGTTAATTGGATAGACTTGGAATCCAAAAATACCATAATGATCAATAATAACAGATCCAAGAAGTTGGCCCGTGATAAAGGCTCCTATCATCGCAGTGGCCCCAAGTCTCGGGATGAGGAATAAAGACGAACCGACAAAAAGGACACCGAGTATTCCTCCAAGAAAAAGATGAGGAGGAATTTGATTTATACGCTTTATATCGTTAAAACCACCATTCAATAGAAGAATGAGCGAAATGGCGAGAGCACCAGTGCCAAGAGACATTAAAATACTGAGAAATGGATTTTTTAGGTATCGAGCTAATTCAGCATTGAGGCCCGCCTGAATGGGCATCAAAAAACCAATGATAATAGCTCCAAGAATAAAACCAAAGATCATGTTCGACCTCATAAGAAAGTTATGATTCAATTCAAATTATAATTCGAAGTTTTATAAAGGTATATATGACTCTCACACAATTAAATTACATTATTGCTGTTGATCGTTGCCGGAATTTTGCTCAGGCAGCAAAGGAGTGCTTTGTCACTCAGCCGACGTTAAGTATGCAGATTCAGAAACTCGAAGACTATCTTCAAATTATTATCTTTGATCGATCTAAAACTCCTGTCGAACCAACTCCAATGGGCAGGAGGGTTCTCGAGAATGCACGTAAAGTGATGCAAGGAGCTCAGGAACTGGAAGAACTTTCAAAATCACTCAGAGGAGAAGTTGCTGGGGAATTTCTTCTGTCTGTCATTCCGACTCTCGCTCCCTACGTATTGCCATTATTTGTTCAAAAGTTTGTCGAAGAATTTCCCCATGTTGAATTAAAGATTTTTGAACATCAGACAGATGAAATTATTAAACTCCTGAAAGAAGGAAAAATTGACGGAGCAATCCTTGCTACGCCATTAGAAGTAAAAGAAATTTCAGAAGAGCATTTGTTCTTTGAGCCATTTAAGATTTTTTTCTCTCCAGAACATGAATACCTGAATAAGAAAAATGTGGATGAAAAAGATTTAGATGTAAGAGAAGCATGGTTATTAAAAGAAGGTCACTGTTTACGTGCGCAGGCCTTGCAACTTTGCCAATTTAATAAGGGAAATAAGGTGAGGCACCTCTATTTTGAAGCTGGAAGTCTCGAGACCTTAATTAACATGGTTAAGTCATCAAAGGGGTTTACTGTATTGCCTTATTTGGCGTGTACCAATCTGAGTGCTATTGATCAAAAGTCCTTAAGGGACTTTAAAAATCTTGTTCCGGTGAGAGATGTTTCTTTTGCAACAGGACCCTATTCTTTGAAGAAATCAATTGAGAAGGCTATTATAAAAGTGATTACAAAAAATATTCCAAAAGAATTAAAAAAAGAATCGAGTCGAATCGAAGTCATGTCTATTCACTAACCGGAATGACTCGACTTTGTTTTTTCATATAGATGAAGGACTCTATCGTATACCATCCAAGAGCAATCCAAATAAGGATAAATGATTGAAGCTTTTCGTGACTAAGAGGTTCGTGAAGAATAAAAAGTCCACAGATGAACTTCAGGCTTGGAGAAAGATACTGAATGAAACCCAAAGTCTGAAGTTTTAATCTTCTTGCACTAAAGGCAAAAAGAACTAGTGGGATGCATGTAATAAGTCCAGATAATGACAAAAGAAAAAATTTAAAGCTGCTTAATTGATTGAGAATACTGATTGGTGTTGTTGGTTGAAAATACCAATAAATAAGCACTGGTCCGATAATGAAACAAGTTTCAAAAGTAAGTCCCTCTAAAGATCCTACATGAGTCATTTTTCGCAAAATTCCATAAAGGGCAAAAGTAAGAGATAACGTTAAAGCGATCCACGGAAAATGGGCAAGATCAGACTGATAGGCCATGAGACCAATGGAAAAAATTGCAAGAATGATCGCTGGCCACTGGGTCTTTCTAATTTGTTCCTTCAAAATAAGCCATCCAAAAAGGACGTTGATAAGGGGATTTAAGAAGTACCCCATACTCGCCTCGATGACTTTACCTATACTAACGGCGTAAATATAGAGAAGCCAATTTGATGAAATCAGTAAGGCAGATAAAATAAGCATGTTTCTTATTTTCTTCTGGGTCCAGATGGCCTTTAGGTGATGAGTCTTTTTTTGATAAGTAAGGATTCCCATGACCGTGAGAAATGACCAGATGAGACGATGTCCAAATAAGTCCCAAGCACTAACCTCTGAGAAGAAATTCCAATACAGTGGAAAGAGACCCCAAAGAGTAAAGGCAGAAATCGCAGCTAGATGTGGTGAGGTAAAGCTCATATTTATCTCAGATTGAACTTCGTTTTTATCCTAAATGCGATGTAAATCGCTAGGATAGATGTCACCATTCCAATAAGTCCTACATAATGATAGTTCGTCAAAGCTCCTGCTGCAGTGGATCCGATTATAAATCCCCCCATTTGAGAAGCCGCACCTGAGGACAATTGTCTTGCAGCGTTTTCAAGGCTCATAAAAGTCCCTCTTTCTTTAGGTTTTACGACTGCTGAAACGATTGTCATGGCAGGAATAAATCTCCCTGATCCACTCATCGTAAAAAGAGTCGTTGCCGTTAGGGCGAGCCAAAGTGGTATACCCGCAGGAAGATGAGTGAGGGCCAAAATTGGAAAAATAGAAAAGAACGCCACCACTCGAAAAATTTTATAACTTCCAATCTTGTCGCATAATCGACCTATTAAACGAGCTGAAATGATCGTAAAAATTCCACCGATGAGATAAATGAGAGGTAGTTCTTCTTCTGTTAATCCCACATTCCTCACCATATAGGGGGAGATAAAAGGGATAACAATAAATAATCCAAATCCTAAAACACTCGTAAGAAGAAAACTTTGAAGATAATCCTTTTGAATAAGAATTTGTTTAAAGTTTACTAAATTCTCATGGAACGACTTGGGTTCTGTTCTTACTTTGACGGAAGGAAGAATCATGAAAGAAAGAAACCAAAAAATGATGGCTATAATGCAGATAAAATAAAAAGTAGCATTCCAATCATAGGCATTCGCAATATAAAGCCCAGTCGGGATGCCGAAGACACTAGTAATTGAAAATGCTGACATCACGACTCCCATTGCAGTACCCCTTCTTTGAAAGGGAATAAGATCGGCTACAAGAGACAAGACATTCGCATTTAAAATACCACCAAATGCTCCTGCAATGATCCTAGCGATGAGAAGCGAGGCAAAACTATTTGATTGGGCACACATTAAAGTCCCAACAATAAATCCGACAAAATTAAAAAGGAGAAATTTTTTACGGTCAAAATGATCTGCATAAAGGGCACCAAAAAAACCCACAATTCCTGCACTAAAAGTGTAAGCAGAAACGAGAGTGGAGAATTCAGTCGGTCCGATTTGAAAAACCCTCATAAATCGAGGTCCAAGAGGCATCATGATGACAAAATCTAAAATATGAACAATCTGAATCGCTGCTAGAATGATTACGTACCAACGTTCTTTTCTTAAAGTTTCTTTTTCATCAAGATTATCCGTCATCTTATTCTTTTAATCCGACAACATCAGAAATTTTTGAACTGGTGTCATCTAGAGTTTCAAGCGAAGCAACTGTGCCAACACAATGATCAATCATTGAAACTGCTGCAGGTCTGTGATTTCCAGAATTTTTAAGACCACCAAAGGGAAGTCTTGCTGTGGCACCAACAGTTGAACGATTTAAGTTAATAAGACCAGAATCAATATCACGAAGACAAAGCTTATAGATATCAGAGTCTCGAGTAAACACAGAAGCAGCTAATCCGTATTCCGTACAATTCGCTATTTTTATCGCTTCCTCAATATCGTCATAAGGAACAAAAAAGCAGTTGGGCCCAAAGATTTCTTCCTGGATGAATTTTCCATTTAGGTTTGGATTTTTTGCATAGTGAATAGAGGGTGAAACGTAGTAGCCCTTGTGTCCAATATCTAATTTTGTAGGAGAAACAATTTCTTCTGCTCCCTCTTGTTTCCCGAACTGACAGAAATCAAAATATAATTTTTCTGCCTGTTCATCAATCAGTGGTCCCATGAAGGGATCAGGACTTGAGAGTGGGTGACCTACTCTGATCTTTTCAGTCACTTCTTTAAATTTCTGAATAAATTCTTGTTCTATTTTTCTGTGAACAAGGATCATTGAAGTCGAAGTACATCGCTGCCCAGAAGTTAAAAAGCACGCACGTAAAAGCTCTGGGAGAGCATGAGAGATATTCGTGTCGTGGTGAATGATCGTTGAATTCTTGCCCCCAAGTTCTAGGGCCACAAGCTTATTAAGATCTTTGTGGGTATTTTCAAGAATCTTAAGACCAACGCCACGAGATCCAGTAAAGAAAATGCCCTTTATCCTTTTATCACTAGTGATTTTCCCAGCAGTGTATCCAGTTCCATTAATAAAATTAATGACCCCTTCTGGAAATCCTGCTTCATGAAAACACTCAATCATGAGTTGAGCAGAATAAATAGTTTTCTCAGAAGGTTTAAAAATAATGGAGTTTCCAGCGAGAAGGGCAGAAAGAATTTGTCCATTGGCCAAGTGACATGGAAAATTAAATGGCCCAATAACAAATGAAGGCCCGAGTGGTTTATACACCACATGCCCATCAATTTTTGGCATCACATCTTTAATTGTCTCCTGCTTAATTCGTTCAAAAGAATCAGTGATGGTTACAGAAACTTTTGAATCAAGAGCAGCTGCTTCTGTTTTTGCCTCCCAAAGAGGCTTTCCTACTTCAAGGGCAAGTGCCATCGCAATATCATCTTTTTTAGCTCGTACGATTTCTTGGTATTTTTTTAGATATCCAATTCGAGCTTCAAAACTCATCTTTCGCCAAGTTTCAAAACCTTTTATCGATGATTCAACAACAGCTTCGATATGTTCATATGAGATACAGGCCTCCCAAAGGACCTGATCTAAATCTCCAGGACAACGTTTAAGGATTTTTTCCTGAACCCCACCAGAAGTTGGAAGATGAAACTGACCACCAAAATAATCGCCCTTAAGCTTCATTTGCATAAAAAATCCTTGTCTAGAAATTGACCTATCTTACCCTTTTTCAATTAAATAGCCCACTATAATACGGAGAGTTAAATAACTTGGATCATTCCGTATCGGCTTGAAGTTTGGTAGGATCAAGCCTACTTCAGGAGAAAATTTATGACGATTAAAACTCTGGCCGGGTTATTAGACAAAATGTGGATCGATTATATCAGTATAAATCCTCTGGCAAAAAAGATCAGAGATGTCTTAGTAAGTGAAGGTGAGTTGATTCAAAACGACCATATTGCTTTAAGGACCTTTAATCACCCAAGGGTTACGATCGATGTAATTGCCAAGCCGTTCATGGATTCAGGCTATACCTATAAAGGCGATTATCATTTCCCAGAAAAGAAATTATACGCAAAACACTTTGAGCATTCTGATAAAACTCTTCCTAA
>CAMAYW010000076.1 GCA_945862475.1 Bacteriovorax stolpii | reverse complement strand
TCTCTAAAATATATTCAGCAAGTTCAGGTAAATGCTTAATAAGCGCCCCTCCACCGGTCAAAACGAAACCACCGGTTATCTCGTCTTGCAAATTCTTCTCCAACACCATGTTTCTCACAACTTGGAATAATTCTTCCCCGCGTGCCCCTAAAACATCAGCTACAAAGCTCAATGAAACCTCACGAGGTTTAGTGCCAGAAAGACCCTGAACAGTAAGGTAGGTGTCGTTTAACTGGTTATTTTTTAGGACCGTTCCGTGAGTGGTTTTAATTCTTTCCGCTTCTGTATGAGGGATTTTTAAAGCAACAGCGAGGTCATTTGTAAAATGATGGCCACCCAAAGGAATAATTTGAGAGTGGAGAAGACTTCCTTCTTTCCAAACGGCTATATCCGTAGTTCCGCCACCAATATCAATCAGTACAACCCCAAGTTCTTTTTCTTCTTGGGAGAGAACTGATTTTGAAGAAGCAATTGGTTGTAGAATAATTTCATTTGCCTGAAGACCCGCTTGTTCAACACATTTAATGAGATTATGAATCAGCGGGGTTTTGCCAGTCACGATATGAACATTGACTTCAAGACGTGAACCACACATTCCTATAGGATTTTTGATTCCAACAGTGTTATCAACTTTAAACTCCTGCGGGATAACATGCAAAACTTCTCTGTCGGATGGAATGAGAACAGCTTTTGCTGCCTCAATCACACGATCAACATCAGACTGGTTAATTTCTTTATTTTTTACAGGAACAACACCTGAAGAATTGAAACAATAAATATGATTTCCAGCAATTCCAACTGTTGCGGATTCTAATTCCTCAATACCGGCCATGAGCTTTGCTTCATCGATTGAATGGCGAATACTCTCAACCGTTTTTTCAATGTTAACGACTGAGCCTTTTTTAAGACCCTGACTCGGATAAGATCCAACACCTAAGATGTCGAGATTTTTACCAGACTTTTGAGCAATGAGAGTGCAGACTTTTGTAGTTCCGATATCCAAAGCGACAATGACACTTTTGGTACTCATGAGATTCCCTTCTCAAAAACTCTTCAAACGAAGAGGGCAGATTCATTCTGACTAAAAATTGGCGATCTTCGCCTCATCTAAAATTTTAGATTTTGTCAGAAAACTTGACAACAACCTTTTTTGAATTGACCAAATTAATACTCGTTGGGAACCTGTTGTTTTTACCCACGTAACCCACAATTTTTGTGAGCTTTGAAAGCTTCTCTTCCCAAAGTTCAGCTCCCATGAAGACACTGGTCGCTTTCCCACCGAGAGCAAAAATAATAGTCAACTCACTGTTTTTACTTAGTATAATTTCAGATATTTGCTTTCTCAGATCAATATCAATTTTCTTGATGAATCGAGCAAGATCCGTAGGGGCATCTCCCTCTAAGAGATCCATTGAGATCGCCATAAGAGGTAACGGATGATTTAATTTTTTTTCAGCTCTCATGAGATTTTCATACTGGGGCTCATACATACGAGCATTTGAGGCCAGAATCGCTGAATAATGTTCCTGGCCATTGTTACGGTAGACTTGAACCTTTGCTAGTGGTTCCGGACATTCGAAATGAAGTCTCAATGTCTTCACAACAGGATTGTATGAAATGCGATAGTTACTTAGAAAAAATTTTTCATCGAGTTTTTCGCTAAGAATTTTTTCTTTCACTTCCTTCAGTGAGTGATTCTTTTCAAATTCTTTCATGAGCATTAAAGTCAACATTCCTGACGATTTCGAAGGGCAATCACCAAAATACGTCCGATAATTCACATTTTTCTGAGTGAATCGATCAGGAACATTTGAGAAAGCAATGCTCGGTAAAAGGATCAGTATAAATACTAAAGAAGATCTAAGCATGAATTAATGATAGGGGATTTTTACTTCCAATTCAAATTCAATTCCATAGAAATGGTCCATGTTAGATTTTATGATATTCACCAGGGATTCAAATTGATCCCAATTTGAGTTTCCGGAGTTTTCAATAAAATTGGCGTGCTTGGGACTGACTCTCAATCCACCAACACTCAAACCCTTGAGTCCCATCAGATCAATGAGTCGTCCGGCCTGGAATTCTTTATAGGGATTTTTAAATACGCAGCCACAATTTTTAGTCGCCAAAGGTTGAGTTTTTTTTCTGTACTCTAAATAATCTTTAATCTTTTGAGAGATAGCTGTGTCGGTTCCATGATGAATAAGTGTTGCCCCTACAATCACTTCCCCTGGTCCTACGAAGTGATTATGTCGATAGGAAAAACTTCTTGAGTTAATAACTTCATCCCTAAGAATTCCATCGGAAGTGACAAGCTGTACACTTTTTATGAGTGATCCGATTTCACCTAAGTTAGTTCCAGCATTCATAAAAATAGCCCCACCTAAAGAAGCTGGTATGCCTGTAAAAACATCCCACCCCTTAAGACCAAATCTCACCGCGAGTGCAGTTAAATGATTTAATCCGATCGAAGCGGGCAGAACATATTCGTCTCTTAATTCACTCAGATCGTTCTGATCGAATAAAAAATCGAGATGAATGATTAGGTCATCACATTGGGCCGGCAGGATTTGATTGGCCCCCCAACCAACAACAAGATATTTTTTTGAATGGGACTTTAAAATAGGAAGGAGTTTTTGAAGAGCTGCTACAGTCCTCACCTCAATGAGATCTCCCACCGAAGAAAGCCTCATGGTCGTAAATCCAGTCAGGTCATGATTCTGATGGAATTCGAGATCAGAAACTTCCCTTATCTTATCTACATAATTCATAGAGCTTTAACCATCTCCCGAATTTTTTTTGAGATAGCGCCAGCTCCCAGAGTTACAAAAACCATTTCTTTATTTTTTCTCTCATGAATGAGATCTTTCATCGATTCTAAACTTGAAAGAAAATGGACATTCTTTCCCTTGGCCTTCATTTCACTTATGAGGGCCTCTGAAGTTATTCCATCAATTGGGTTTTCAGATGCCGCATAAATGGGAGCGAGAAAAAGTTCATCAGCCCCCTCAAAACATTCTTGAAATTCTTTCCAGAAATTTTGAGTTCTAGAAAAACGATGAGGTTCAAAAATCACGCACAGTGATCTTGTATCAACTTTTCTCAAAGTAGAAATCGTAGCTTTTACTTCAGTGGGGTGATGTCCGTAATCATCAATAATAACGAAGGAGTTCTTCTCATAAAGTTTTTCCAGGCGACGACCGACTCCTTGAAAACTTAACAATCCTTTTTGGATAATATCCCAACCAAGGCCTGCTTCTCTTGAGATCGCTATCGCGGCAAGTGAATTGGAAATATTATGATACCCCATGAGATTAGTTTGAATGCGAGTTACTTTCTCACCTTTAAAATAAAGATCAAACTTGGTTCCCGATGCTGATAATTCAACTTCGTTGGCAACGTAATCGATGTCGTCGCCACCAACTTCAATTCCGTACCAAACGATGGGGCGTTTCACTTTACTTTTAATTTCAACTGAAGTGGCATCATTCGCGTTCAGAGCAACTCTTCCGTAAAAAGGAGTCTTATTCACAAACTCAATAAAGGCTTCAACAATTTTTTCTTTCGTGCCGTAATGATCAAGATGATCATCATCAATATTTGTCACAGCTGCCATAATCGGATTTAAAAGAAGAAATGATCCATCAGACTCATCGGCCTCGGCTATCAAATACTCTCCGTCCCCTTTCTTTGCATTGCCACCGAGGTTTCTTACGATTCCTCCGATGATGTAAGTGGCATCAAGGTTTGCTTCATGAAAAATAGTTGCGATGAGACTTGTTGTCGTTGTTTTACCATGGGATCCGGCCACAGCGATTCCGAACTTTAGGCGCATAAGTTCTGCGAGCATTTCAGCTCTTCGAATCATGGGAATTTGAAGTTGTTTGGCACGGATGACTTCAGGATTTTTATTATCAATAGCGGAGCTATAAATAATGAGCGCAGTTCCTTCAACGTTTGAAGCCCTGTGGCCAATGAAGATTTCTGCACCCTTAGATTTTAAATTTTCTACGACTGGTGAAGAATTCAGATCTGATCCAGAAACAGAATAACCGAGATCAAGAAGAACCTCTGCAATTCCACTCATCCCAATTCCGCCAATACCAATGAAGTGTAATTTAGTTGTTTTAAGCCATCCCAACATGCGATTTAATCTCTCTTAAAACCTCATCGCAGGTATGATTTCCTGGAGAGGGGGTTTTTGAGTACTTTAACTCTTGATGACTGGCCTTGAAAAGGAAATCCTGTGTCCTTTTAACGCAGTCGGCATGGGGGAGTTTTGGATCTAGAACTTCAACTGTAAAATCAGATTCCTGTTGGAAAATTTGAGCATTATAGAATTGATGATTATCAGTGGCGGCCGGGTAAGGGAAAATGAGCACTGGCTTTTTGATAATTGCGAGCTCTGACACCGTACTTGCACCGGCGCGAGATATAATCACATCACACCACTCATATTCTTTTTGCATGTCATCGATATAGGAAAGTGGAATGTAGTTTACCGTCGTCTTAACCAAAGGAGCTTTTACATCTCCCCCTAATTGATGATGAATCGTTAATTTCTCAACAGAAGGATTCTCTAATAATTCCCAAATGACCTTATTTATTTGTGAAGCCCCAAGACTTCCTCCGAAAACCAAAACCTTTAACTCTCCATCGAAGGACTTCACTGAAACGGGTTGAATCGATTTTCTTGTTGGATTTCCCACAACTCGAACTTTTTTTGCGAGACTTCCGGAAAGACCTCTGGTTTTTGAGAAATGAACAAAAATCAGACTAGAAATCCACCCTAAGATTCGGTTGGTAAGACCCATCACTGCATTCTGTTCAATAATAAAAACAGGAATAAAGAGTAAAAATCCCGCCAGTAGAGTCGGACCGCAGACATAACCCCCGGCCCCAACAATAAACTTCGGACGATGGGATATAAATTTCATGAGGATCGTAAAAAAACTAAAAAGATTCTGGAGAATATTACTTACAAGCTGAAGCGGATTTTTTGTTCGAAGAGGTTTTGAATCTAAATGTTTAACTTTCTGATTTTTAAATAACTTATAGTCTAGAGGACGTTTACCCGTGAGGTATTGAATATCCCAAGACTCAGCTTGAAGGGCCTCTCCAATCGCCAAAGCGGCATTGATATGTCCACCTGTACCACCAGCAACAATCACTGCGTACTTCATGAGCCGAATGCACTCCTTAAAGCTTTCACAGGAGTTTGTTTCCCAAGATTTTTGACTTCCTTAGCATCACTCGGTTGAATTTTAACGCAAGCAAAAATCAGTCCAAGGGCCGCCAAATTCGCAACCATAGAAGATCCACCATAACTAATGAAAGGAAGATTAAGACCTTTAGTTGGTAAGACTCCCAGCACCACTCCCATATTCATGAAGGCCTGAAAACCAATGGCAAAAACGATCGCCGCCACCATGATGCTTCCCACTCTTGATTTAAGTGAGATCGCCATTTTAAGTCCAATAAAAATGAAACTAATGAACATCAATACAGTTACAAGTACTCCAATAAAACCAAGCTCCTCACCCACAACAGAAAAAATAAAGTCATTGTAGGCCTCAGGGAGATAAAAGAGTTTCTCGTTACTATTTCCCAGTCCCTGTCCAAAAAAGGCTCCATTCGCAAAGGCGAGAAAAGACTGAATCACCTGAAATCCAGCTCCGCGCGGATCTTTCCAAGGGTCAAGAAAAGTGAGGAGTCTCTTAACTCGGTAAGGTGCAGAAATGAGAATTCCAAAGGCGCCAATCATGCCCATCACTAGTGCCGAGTAAAAGTATTTCCTCGGAAACGAACTCAAGAAAGCGATGAATCCAATAATAAGAGCAGAGATAAAAAAGGTACCAAAATCCGGCTGAAGAATAAAAATCGCCAAAGGATAAACAATGCCAGAAAGATAAACGACTCGCTGTTTCGGAGTGTAATTATTGAAGTTTTCAAAATAGCGAATGGCCGCAAGCATGAGAGTATATTTTAAAAACTCACCAGGTTGAAGATTCATAAAACCAAGATTTAACCAACGCTTCGACCCCTTAATGACAACTCTTAATCCTGGAACGAGAGTGAGGGTCACTAAAAATCCAAAGAAGGCATTTATTTTGTAGGCCTGTTTATAAAGATAAAGGATTTTGAGTTTTGAAAAGACAAGAGCAATAGCTAAACCCATGGCGATGAAAATAAGCTGCTTGATAAGAAAGAAGTAACTCGAACCCATATTTTCTGTCGCATACATATAGCTCGCAGAAAAAACCATGATCACGCCAAAAAGGATGATAAAGAAGACGTTTATCAGGAAGTAGTTCGTTAACTTTTCTAGTCGATTATTTTCATTCATTGAAAACTACACTGTTAGAGTTTCTTTCAGTGTAACGCGACTTCTTTTTGTGCTCAATATTAATCGGAGGAAATTATTGAAAGAGAGTGCCCCTACGGACACTCTCTGGATTTTGAAATTAAAGTTGGAAAATAAGTTTTTTGTAATAGTTTCCTTTCTCTTCGAAGTCACGAAACACATCCGTGCTATCGTTACCTGGACAAAGAAGGATCGTATCCCCAGTTCTTGATTTTTGATAAGCAAGAAGAACGGACTCATCAAACGAACCAACAAGATAGGTTTGAGTGACATCCCCAAGAACTCGGTTCATGGTTTCTTTTACTTCACCTACGAGTACGAGAACTCTCACTTTTTCTCTAATAATATTGGCGTACTTATCAAAGGGAAGGCCTTCAATCTCTTTACCTCCAGCAATGAGGATCACTTGATCCTTAAAGGCATCGAGGGAAACTTTAAGCTCATCCATCGTTTCAGATTTAGAATCGTTATAAAAACGAACACCATTCTTTTCTACGACAAACTCCAGGCGATGAGGAATACCAGGGAATTTTTCAATACACTGTTGAATGGCGCTATCTGAAACTCTAAGGGCCTTACAAGCGGTGATTGCAGCCATCAAATTTTCACGATTATTTACACCCACAATCCTCATATCCGTAACTTTAAATTCTGAATGGAAATGAATATTTGAGTGAATTCTCTTGTCGTGGAAGTGAGTTCCCTGAATTTCTGAAATCACGCCCATCGTAACGAATGATTTTCTCGAGTACCAAAACGTTTGTGCCTGCGAAGTTCTTAAAACAGAATTTGAAGCGAGCTTATCAAAATTAACAATCAAGAAATTTTCAGGACCAAGATTCTTGGCGACTTTTAATGCCGTCTCTAGATACTCCGATGATGTCTTAAATCGACCTAAAAGGTTTTTTTCCTCTAGATTTGGATAAACTGCAAGAATGGGTTTAAAGCTTTCAACTGTTTGTAGTTGTTGAGGAGAAACTTCAACCACACAATAATCAATTTCATCTCTTCCTTGCATCGTTAAGAAATTGATAAACGGCTCTTCAGACGTACCACCGATGAACACATTCTTTTTATCTAGTTTTAAAGTGTAGCCAATCATATGCGCCGTGATCGTTCGGCCATGAGAACCACAAACTGCAACAATTGGTTTGTGACAATTTTCATAAGCGAAAGCGAAATCAGAATAAACAGATCTTCCGTGTTCTCTTGCAACTTTTAGCTGTGGAAGATTTGGATCGACAGAAGAAGAGTAAACGATAATTTCTGCTTCAATAAAATCTTCGTCTTTATGTTCTCCTAAAGTCATCGTAGGTGTCGGATTAATTTTCTTAAGTCTTTTAACCTGTTTATTGAGATCAAAAATGGGCTTCATATCTGTGACTTTTATTTCACAGCCCCACTGAGTAAAAAGATTAATCAGGGCAAATCCTGTTTTTCCAAGACCAACAACGAGGACTTTTTTCCCTTTATATTTTTCCATAAATGCTCCTTAAATTTTTATCTTAGTTTTAATGTGGCCAGTGCAATGATCGCAAAAATGAGACTCACAATCCAAAATCTCACAATCACTTTAGTCTCTGGCCATCCCATCAACTCAAAATGATGATGAATGGGGGCCATTTTGAAGATTCTTTTGCCACGAGTTTTAAATGATGCCACCTGAATAATAACTGAAAGTGCTTCAATCACAAAAATTCCGCCAATTAAGACGAACAGAAATTCGTTCTTTGTGAGAACTGCTATGGTGCCTAGCCCCCCGCCAAGCGATAGGGAACCAACATCCCCCATGAAAATTTCAGCTGGATATGCGTTGTACCAAAGAAAGCCCACACCGGCCCCAATAATAGCAGACACGAGAACCAATAGTTCTCCTACGTCAGGGACATAGGGAATAAGAAGATAATTTGCGAGTTCAGAGTGACCAGCGAGATAAGCTAGTAACCCAAGAGTCGCTGCAGACGTAATTGTTGGCCCAATAGCAAGTCCATCAAGTCCGTCAGTTAAATTGAGAGCATTGGAGGATCCCACAATAACGAAGGCTGCAAACGGAACATAGAACCAACCAATATCGATGACGGGATCTTTTAGAAATGGCAGATAGATTTTTGAATCCGTAACTCCCCACTTGATCATGACGTATGAAGCGATGAGCGCAGTAGAAAACTGCCATACTAATTTTTGTCTCGCAGAAACACCCTTCGTGTTCTTCTTTAACACTTTGAGATAATCATCGAGCCCACCTAAGAAAAAGTAAGAGAGAGTTACAAAAGAAGCAATAAGAAACGGGAAAGAAACGAAATTTCCACAAATTAAACATGCAATTGCTGCAGATCCTAAAATAAAAACTCCACCAAAAGTGGGAGTCCCTTTTTTCTTTTTGTGAGTCTCTGGACCATCATCTCGAATTGTTTGTCCAAATTGACGAAGTTTCATGAGGGCAATAAAGCGTTTTCCCCAA
>CAMAYW010000075.1 GCA_945862475.1 Bacteriovorax stolpii | reverse complement strand
ACGTTTTGAATAAGAGAAGATAATTCATGAGAAATAAAAGTTTGTATTTTGTTCTGAGAGCTCTCAGGATAAATAAGATGAAGATTAGGACCAGCATCTAGTGTGAAAAATAAAGGTAATTTCGTTTCAGCTCGAAACGACCAAATCATCTCAATGGCTGCCAAAGTATTTGGTCTTAAAAGAGTATAAGGATTTGGCGAAGTAAGCATCATCGCGTGGAGGGAGAGCGCTTCACTCTCAAGAATCTTACCAACCGATTCAAGGTCACCAGATTTAAGTGAGCTAGAAAGGGAGGCATAATTTTTCTTCGCTTGAATGTACCGGGACTCTGAAAAAAAGTGTTCTGTCATAAGACCATGCCCAGAGGTACTTGAAACTTTTTTCTCTTCACCACTCACAACTAGAACTGAATCCTTTAGTTGTAAAAAATCAGGATGAAATTCAGCGGGATCGGCAACGAAGTCACTTTTATCTCCCCAACTAACAAAATTTCCATAAACAGATCGACAAGCACTGCCACTCGCTAACCTAGATAAGTAACTAGCAGTTGGATAAAAATTATTTTTTTCTCCGGAGAGATGAAAAAGATAATCCGTTAAACAAAGTGCAAACGCCGAAAGACCTGAGGCAGAAGAAGCGATTCCAGTGCCATGAGGGAAAGTATTTTTTGTTTGAATTTTAAAATCAATTTTTTGAAGCCACGGAAGATCCGCAAGAGATCTAAGATATTTTTCAATTTTTAAAGAAAATTTATCCTCTCTAACTCCATCAAGATAAAGCTCTACAGTCATACTATCTGAAGGAGTAAAACTCACTTTCGTTTCTGAATAACACTCTTTCAGAGTCATCGACAAAGAAGGATTCGCTGGGATCTGGTGACCCTTTTTCCCCCAATACTTTACAAACGCAATATTTGAAGGAGAGCGCCAAGTTGTCTCGAATTGGGTTGGAGTTAATTGACGAAAAGGAGCAAGAAAACTCATTTCATGAGTTCCGAATAAATGATTTCCGAGAAAGGAATGATCGTTTTAAATCCTTTAGATTCAAAATACTCACGAGTTTCTTGAGGAGATCTATCCGAAGTCACCATGGCAAAATCGCCCCCCCAGGCCCCGAGGGACTTAATTTCACTCCAGTAATCAGAAAAATAGAGATCTTTTACTTTTTGATATTTTAAAGCACTACCGACAACCTCTTCGTGCTGCTTAATCACTTTATTAAAAGTCACTAAATCATTGGCGTTAATCATCTCACGAGTCAGCTGAGTGACTTCAGAAATCACCTGGTTCTTGTTTTCAATTTTCATATCCTGATACTTTAAAACTTCTCTTTCCGAGTTTTGTTTTTGGCCAAGATAGATAAAGTAAATTTGATCCTTGAATGATGGATTAAAGGCTGATGCGCCCCATTCTGGTTTTCCGTCTTGCTTTTTATACTTGATTGGCCCCATTGCCTGAGCGCAGGCAATATCATAACCCGAGCCACCGATGGTTTTCTTTAAAAGTTCGAAGGGACTTACGTACGCCCATTGAGCGACATTATAAATGAAGGAGGAGCTTGAACCAAGCCCCCACTCAAGCGGAAACTCGATTTTAGTTTCAACAAACACGTCCACATCATCGCGCAAGAAATGTGGGTTTTGCATTCTAACGGCTTTTAAGGTATCTCGTACGAATTTTTCAGTGGGAGTTTCTAGGGCCCTTACAGGATTAAAGTGCCAGAATTCAAAAGTTGATTCAAACCAAACTTTTCCCGTGTGATCAATTGATTTCCAATTAAGAACAGGCTGGTAAGACTGACGGTATTTTACCTTCATGCTTTGTCCAACACTTGTAGGAAGTGCTAACGCTTCAGATCCATCTAGGACAAAATACTCCCCAGATAATAAAAGCTTTCCTCGCCCATAAAAATACTGATCTTGCATGAATTATCCTCTAATCGAATTTAAAAAATCTCTAACACCTGTGTAGGAAACAACCTTATCTACAAAAAACTCTTTACCTTTTTCTATCTCACTTTGAGTCGCATCCAGCTGATTGAGTATATTAAGTAAATGAAGCTTCATGTGTCCTTTTTGAATCCCCGTTGTCACGAGAGACTTAACGGCACCAAAATTTTGCGCCAACCCAACAGCGGCCATAACTTGCATGAGTTCCTGTGCCGATGGATTCTCAAGAATCGCAAGGGACGTTTTCGCCAGTGGATGAAGCGAAGTAAGTCCACCAACAGTTCCAACAGCTAGAGGAACGCGAATAGAGAATTTAAATTTATCATCCGAAAGACTTACAGTTGAAAGTGAGCGGTACTGACCATCTCTGGCCGCATAAGCGTGAGCACAGGCCTCAATCGCACGGAAGTCATTACCAGTAGCAATCACAACGGAATCAATTCCATTCATGATCCCTTTATTGTGAGTCACTGCTCTATTTGGATCAATTTCAGCAATTCTAACGGCGGTAGAAAATTTTTCAGCAAACTCACGAGGTCCCATATCTCCAGCAAATTGTCCTAGATCTTCTATAGAACACTCAACCGATGCTTCTACGATACAATCAGGTGTGTAGTTAGAAAGAATACACATGATGATCTGGACATCTTTTTCATTTGAATTAAAGCTATTATCAAGAAGAACGGCCCCTTTAAACACGCGAGCAAGTTCTTCAAGAATTGAGTTTATAAAGTTCGCCCCCATGGCGTTACAAGTTTCTGCTTCAAGCTTTAATTGATAATAATTTTCTATCTTATGAGTCATATCAACAAGAGTGAGATTAACGATCCCGCCCCCACGCTTTTCCATGTTGGTCGTTAGGTGAGCAACTGCATTCAATAGATCTGATTTTCTTTCATTAAAAAAAGAATAGAGTTTCTCTTTTGGGCCCTGCCACTTGAAGTGAACTTGCCCAACTTTTTTAGTAGCGATCACAGTCGTTTTAAAACCACCACGCTCTAACCAGAATTTTGCTCCCAGAGATGCAGCGGCAACCACAGAGGACTCTTCAATGACCATAGGAACGGAATAGACTTTTCCATTGATTAAAAAATTCGGAGCAATCCCGAAAGGCAGATCATAATTTGTGAGAGTGTTTTCAGAAAATTCATCGAAGCGCTTTTGAACTTCCTGATCTTGGTGCCAGTAGTTTGGCATACTCTTAACGAGATGTTTGGCCTCTTTACCAAGCTGCTCAGAGAGCCAATTAATTTTTTCAGACTTACTCATCTTTGAAAAACCACTTACCGTTTTCACACTTCCTCCTTAAGATCCAAGAGAGCTTTAGCTGTAAGTAAAGCTTCACTTTGGTGTAGGAAAAACTCTTTTAGAGTTTCATAATCATTGAGGGCCGGTGCCAGAAAAGCTGACGCCATACCAATCAAAGAGTTAGTTTTCAGTTTTGTTTTTAATTCGTAACCATCAAGCATGGTTTTAATTCCACCAGAAATAATAATTTCTTTATTGCGTACAGGTAGAGCATTAAGGATTTGAACCATCTCAAGTGCAGTATGCCCAACATGAACAAATCCTTCTCTTGAAGGAAGTTCCTTACCTCTTAATTTTTCTAAAAGAGTAAAATTAGTGCCACCGAAAGCACCAAGCTCAATTCCAGCAATGGGAAGTTCCAAAAGTGCTTTGAGACTTCTTGGGCCCATGCCCTGACCAACTTCTTTAACGATCACTTTTAAATTTGATTGATCTAAAAACGTTTTAAGTGTCTCAAGTGGTGACACCTTAAAACGATCTCCTTCAGGCTGAAACCACTCCTGAAGAGGATTGATATGAATGATGATTCCATCCGCCTCAACAATCTTTACCATTTCGTGGATAAGGTGGAGCTTATTTTCTGAAATTAACTCTTCCACTTGAGCAATACCGATGTTTGCGAACAGTGGCGATTGAGGCATAAATTTTTTAACGGCAAACTCATTAAGCCGGGACTTATCAGATAATAAACTTCTGCAAGACCCTAGCCCCATACCAAGTTTAAATTCCCCGCACAGTTTTGCTAAGTTTTGATTGATCACTTTGGCGTGATCAGTTCCTCCGGTCATACTTGAAACCCACACAGGGTAATCAAGATCAAAACCTAAAAAGGTTGAAGGCCAGTTTGAATTATCAGTTGGGTGTGAAAAAAACATTGGCTCATAATTAAAACGCGAATCAACATGAGTTGAATCGGTTCTTGCTTTCTGAGCAAGTTCAATATGATCCCCTTTTCTCTCGGCTAACTCATGAGAATGAGGCAGTTTTATGACTGATTTCATAGACCCACCATGTATCAAACTCTGTTGCAAAAGTCATGGGCTTATTGTGTCCCATGGCAAAGATTGCAATTAATTGATTTTATTGTGTTTTTTGGGTGATTTAAAGAGCGAGAGCCTCGGTATTTCTTAGACTCATGTATTGTCTAATCTAGTTCGGAGAGACTATCAGAACAAACTCTCTTTTTTCAGCATCCCCAAGATCCTTAATGATCTGGGAAGCTTGACCACGCAATAATTGCTCAGTTGATGAACCTAGATCCATTCCTAGAAAAATGTCTCTTTTAGTACCTGACTTCACGAGATCCTCTAGAAGTTTTTTAAGTCTGTAAGGTGTTTCCATCCATACCTGAGTTTCAGAACGCTTTAATTCATTTTTAATCCATTCAGTGCGCTCAGGTTCTTTTACCGGTACAAAACCAGAAAAAAGAAATCTTGTATGTGAAAATCCTGATAAAGAAACGGCAAGAGCAATGGAATTTGGGAAAGGAGTTGCAGTGACTTTAATTTTTTGTTTATGACAGAGATCCACAAGGTTTTGACCTGGATCACAAAAGGCTGGAAGTCCGCAGTCACTCATAAGATAGATTTTCTTCCCGCTTTTAAGTTCTTTTATCATTTCAACTTTCATTTTGTCGGAAGTATGTTCATTATAAAGCTGAAATTTTTCGATAGCTTCGCGAGGTAATCCCCACTTCAACCAGCGTTGCCTTGCGACCTTGTGCTCTTCAACGAGAAGGATAACGTCATTCTTTAAAGCGTCTCTTTTAAGAAGTTCGAGGGCCACTGTTTCTAGTGGGTGATCATCAGAAATTGGTGTTGGTATGAGAATAAGTTCACTCATGAATTTTCAAAGGAAGGAAGAATTCAGGTCGGTGAAAATCTGGATTCATTTCTGGGTTAGGTTCTAGGGCGTAATACTCTCTTGGATCCTGATCTAAGCAAGCAAAAAATCCACCATAAATTTCGCTACCAACTAATTCTTCTGGAAGAGTAACCTTAAAATCAACTCTCCAGCTTCTGCCCTCAACATTTACCTCATGAGAAAAATCTAATTTCTTCGGAGGAGCAAATGTTTTGCGTGGCTCCGTTATCACTAAAGCGAAGGGCTGATTTAAAGGAGAAACCTGAAGTTCGAGGTATGGAGCTTTTAAATCCTCAGGACTTCGCCGAAGCTGAAGAAACGCCTCCACAACATCTGTATTCCATAGTCCCCAGTTTTTTGACCAATCGTTAGAAAAGGATTCATTAGATAGCCAAGGACTGCCATCTCTTTTTTGAACAGTAAATGAGCATAGGAACTCAGAATTTTGAAAACTCCACTCAACTTTAATACTGTGGACGGCTACACCAGGCGCATGTTTTTTAAGATAGACTTGCATAGACTAAAGAATACACCTTAGGGCATACTTGGGCCATGCAATACAGACTTTTCCTCGTTATAACCCCAGGACTTGAAGATCTTGCTCTAAAAGAAGTTGAGTCCAAGTGTCCCATATCCCCGATTGAAAGATTCAAAGGGGGTCTAGAATTCAGTGCAGATTTGGAATGGATCATGAGCGCCCACTGTTTATTAAAAATCCCAACCCGGATTCTTCTAAGGGTTACGGATTTTAAAGTGAGAGATTTTCCTAAGCTTCACCAAAAATTTAAAACATTTAAGTGGAATGATTTTCTCTCTCACCCTGAACCAGTGTGGGAAATTTCATGTTCCAAGTCCCGTCTCATGCACACAGGAAGGATTGAGGAAACGATTAAGAAGGCTTTAAATGAGGCCCTCGTAAGACAACCTCTAAGTCTAGATTGGAAAAAAAAGAATTATCTTCCGCAGACCTTTTATGTGAGAGTTGTAGATGATCTGTTAACCCTGAGCTTGGACCTTAGTGGAGAACCTCTCTATAAAAGAGGAATTCAAGTCATAAAGGGAGAAGCTCCCATAAGAGAAAACCTCGCCTCGGCATTTTTGATGGAATTATTTGAAGGAATAACAAAACCTTTCGAACTAGTTGACCCAATGTGTGGATCAGGAACATTTATAACCGAAGCGCTGAATTTTCATAGGCCTCTTCATGAGAGATCTTATTCATTTGAAACGGCTCCTTTTTTTAAAGGCAAACACCTCAAGCTTCCAAATGAAACGAATCCATTTCCAATCACGAGTTATCAGGGATTTGATATTAATCTAGAGCTCGTTGAAAAAATAAATAAAACAAAACTATTAAATCTCAAAGCACTTGATTCAGTAAAAAACCCAATCAAGTCCGAGAAAGACTTCGTTATAATCTGCAACCCACCTTACGGAGAAAGAATTAAAATCTCTGGTCAAAGAGGTGCATTTTTAAAAGAGGCGTGGAAAAAATTTTTAACCATTGATAAACCGTTTCGATTTGGCTGGGTCCTACCAAGTGATATGGATGATTTATTTAATTCGGCACCTGGGTATAGAGTCATCACAAAAAGAAAAATTAAAAACGGGGGTCTTGCAGTCACTTATTGGATTTGGGAGAAAGTCTAGTCGACATAAAAGTTTTTTGATATTTCATCCATTTGATTCATTTTATCTTCAACACATATTTTATAAGTTTTATCTAATTCGCATAGAGAAAATAAGGCGGGATAAGAAAATGGAGCTATTTCTAACGCTTTTAAATAATCACTCTTGGCCCTTTCGCTATTGCCTAAAGTAAGCTCATTCTTTCCATGGGCAAGATAGTAATGGGAGTATTGGTAGTATAAATATCCCTTCGTAAAAGCCTGCGCCCCAATAGGAAGATCATATCTCTTAAAGGTTAAAGTTGTATTATCAAAAAAAATACCTGAGCCTTGTTGAACAACTCTTCCGAGATGAGAAAATGTTACTCTATACCAGTCACCTTCACGGTAATCTTTTGTCATGACAAAATTGATTTTAGATAAATTAGGCTTAAGTAACTGATCCTCAAAGAACAATTCTTTCTTTAAAATTACTTCTTCAATATTTCCTAAATGAAAATCAGGATGAATGCTAGAAATTTTAGTCTGATACCAGGGGTGAAAGAAGAGAGGTAAAGAAACGATAGAAATATCTTTTACAGGATCAAAGGATTGGATGTATCGAATTCCAAAAAAACTTGAATCATTATCAGTAATGACCATTGAAGGTCGGTACTTTTTAGAAAGTGAGTAAAGATTCCTTGAATAATCTTCTATTAGAGAATCATTCCTTAAATCAAAATATCCTGAGATAGAAGTTAGATTCAAAGTAAGCGCTGGGAGGATTAAGAGGGTCGGAAAAATCAACCTTTTCCCTGAAAGCTGGATTTGATTTAAAACGTAAATGATCCAAATAAATAGTACCAACAATGGCATGAGATGAAATCGTAATAATACTTCTTTGCCAAAATACAAAGGAGAGACATTCATCATGAGAGGGAATAAAAGGCAAAGAAGGAGGACAACAGACCAAGTAAATAGTTTAACGTCCCAGATCTTATTTTTAACAAGACTGTATAATGAATAGATAAAGATACCAGAATAGGGAAAAAGATCCCTTAAGAGAAACAAGAAAGCTCCAGGACCCTTGGCCCCGTTGCTAGATAAACTAAAAGTTCCATAATCTTTTCTTAAAAAATGCGCCAATAAAGAATCAAGTGAGTCTAGATTTCCCCATGATAGCGGATGGGAAACATTAAGCGACAAAAGGCTTACATAAAGAAAAATCAAAACAAGTGATCCAATCAAAAACCCTATGATGGATTTTTTTAAAACTCCAAAGGCACTTGATTCATAAATGCTATATAAAACACAAGGGATTAGAAAAATCGTGGTATGATGATTCGCCAATCCCAAACAAAGAAGAACAGGAATAAAAAAATACTTCTTTGAACTTTCTAAATAAAGAAAGGTAATTCCCAAAATTGATATAATAAAAAAGTGGATGGAAAAAACATCTGGAAGAACAGAGGTTTCAATAACGACAGGAGAAGTTACAAACACGAAAAAAAGGAAAATCGCTAAAACAGATTTTCTTAGTGGTAAAAACACTAAATAGAGTGAAACAGTGCTGAAAAGTATTGATAAAACACTTGCTCTCCAAAAGACAGTCCCTAAATTAAAATAGTGGGTCCAGAAATGTTGAATCCATAAATAGAATGGATAGCCTGGAGGATGAGGAACATATAAGTGATATGAGGCATTAACGAGTTCGGCCGTATCTCCACCCTGAATAAATTGAGGAGCGATGAAAACAAAGAAAAAGAAAATACTAAGCTGACAAAATAAAAAGATGACTTTCATTTTAATGATTGTAGAATACTTGCGACTTCACCCAAACGCCTCCTACAAATTGAATAAGGGCAACATCCCCGGATGGAACAAACTCGACTTCTTTTAAAGATAAATTTCTTAAAGAAAATATTTTAGTTTCAAAAACCTCGCCCTTTGGGTGAAGAATCTTTAATTTATCACTTACTTTTAATCCGTTTGGATTTTTAACCATGATTGCCAAATGTGAGCTTTTTTCGGCTTCAAGAACTTCACCCAAATAGTTCCCTTCTCTATTTTGAAGTCTCGCATTTTTTAATTTAGGAAAAAGAACATCAGTTTTATTAACGAGATAAAATCCTCG
>CAMAYW010000074.1 GCA_945862475.1 Bacteriovorax stolpii | reverse complement strand
ACGTCCTAAGGCTTAGAGTTGGGAGTTCCAACAATGTTTTTTAAAGTTCCAATTTTTTCAATCGATAATTCTAATAAATCTCCAGGCTGAATCCATCGATCAAGTTCGAGCCCACAACCAGTTCCAACAGTTCCGGAGCCAATAAAGTCTGTGGCCCTGATCCATTCTTCCATACTCATGTGTTCAATCATCTCTCCCCAAGTATAGTGAGAGTCTCCCGAATAACCTCGCGACCATTCGGTTCCGTTTACGGCAGCTGTCATCAATAGATTTGGTTCTTCGTAATTAAATTCATCAAAAGTGACGATTACGGGTCCCATGACAGAACACCAGTCTTTACCTTTGGCCGGCCCCAGGCGAATGGACATTTCTTTTCTTTGAATGTCTCGCGCAGAAATATCATTCAGAATAGTGAAACCAAAAAGATGCTTCTTAATATCTTTTGCCTTAACGTTTTTACCATCCCTCCCAATGACAACTCCGAGTTCTAGTTCGTAGTCGAGCTGCTTAGAGTAGTAAGGCCATGGAATAATATCACCGTCACCAATGAAGCCCGTATTGCCACCTTTATAGTAAGCTGGGATTTCATACCAAGCTTCAGGAACTGATTCGTTTCTTTTTTCAAAACCTTTTTTGACATGCTTTTCATGTGCATAGAAATCTCGGTACATAGAGATTTCATCTAACGGTGTATCTAAAGTGAGATCATTGGCATCGAGAAGATGAAACGCAATATCGGCGTGATTCTTTGTTTTCAAAATTCCTCGAGAGGCGAGATCACCCCAGCACTGGAGAGTTTCCTGGAGTTTTGAAATAGAAGCTTCCTGATAAAGTTTTAGGAAAGCAGCTAATGAATTTGGCGCTAATAACTCAGCTCTTTTATCAGGAGCATAGTAACCAAACCGTTCAAAGATCGCCTGCCAAGTGTAGTTTACATCCACAATCGTTTTATCATTGTATAGAATTCCCAAGCGTTTTTGGATTCCAAAGACCGTTGGGCGTTTGTAGGTGAGGATTTTCATAATTTCATTCCGAATTTTTCTTTGTATTTAGGCATCACTTCACTCATCGCTTCATAAAAGTGATTCATTTCTTCTTTCGTGCCAATCGAAATACGCACATGATCAGGCATGAGATTTGCTCTCAAGGGACGAATGATCACACCGTGATTTAAGAGTTCATTAAAAAGATAAAGACTTTTTTCCTCAGTCCCCGTTTTGATAGTAATGAAATTTGTCACCGATGGAATAGGCTTAAAGCCATGTTCTGTGAGGTAATCAAAAAGTATCTCGTATTGTTCTTTATTGTTTGAAAGTGTGCGCTCAAGATGTGGATAGTCTTTGAGGGCACCAAAAGCGCCTTTTTGAGCAATAAGACCTGGCTCAAAGGGAAGCTTCACCTTATGTAAATTTCCGATGAGATAATCGTGGCCGAAACCATAGCCGCAGCGAACTCCTGAGATACCGTAGGCCTTAGAGAAAGTTCGAAGCGTTATAACGTTATCGTAGCGGTAGTTCATCGAATCTGGATAATCCCAATGAGATTGAGCAAACTCAAAGTAAGCTTCATCTAAAATAACAATTGTGTGAGAGGGAACATGACTCATTAAAAAATCGAATTCTTCTTTCGTGATATAAGTTCCAGTTGGATTATCTGGGTTCGCGATATAAACGATTTTTGTATTTTCGTTTATCTTTTTTGCCATCGCTTCAACATCATACTTATAGTCAGTACGGCGAGGTACCTGAATGAGTTTCGCTCCCACAGACTTCGCTAGAATAAGAAAGCCAATAAAAGTATTCTCCGACGTAACAACTTCCTCATTTGGTTGAAGAAAGGCCCGCACGATATAACCCATAATTCCCTCGGAGCCATTTCCAAGAATAATGTTTTGTGGCTTAAGGTTATAAAGCTTACTGAGCGAGTTCTTTAATTCATGAGCAAACATGTCTGGGTAGCGGTGAACGTCCCATAGTGCGTTGGTCATTTCTCGGATGGCAAAAGGAGAGGGGCCCAAAGGATTTTCGTTACTCGCTAACTTAGAAATCTTCGTTAAACCTTTTTCACGAGCAAGTTCATCTATGGGTTTACCGGCTTGATAAACTTCAAGTTTTTCAATGTAATCTGGTACAAGTTTTTTTTGCATGAAAAAGCCTCTATATTTTGCCTATAAAAGTATCAAACATGGTCCTAAAGGTCAGGAGGTTTTTCCAAGGCGGGGCAGTGCATTATTAAGTGTTTATCTGTTCGTTTTGCCTCTCTAACCTAAAGCTTTCCTTAATATCCGTTCACACGCTATGAATCATAAAAAAATGCGCTATGTTCTCATCCATGAACAAAATTTCAGCGGATCAGATTTTAAAAATTTTTGCAGACGTCTATCCTGGGCCTCTCGCCTATGTGGATCAAACCTTAGTTAATAGATTAGTGAATGACACTTATATGGATTGGATCGGAAAACCAAAGGAAGAGGTGGTAGGCCTTCATGTCAAGGACGTTGTGGGAGAGGAGTATTTTGAAGCGAGATTGCCTTTTATTAAGAGAGTCCTTAATGGCGAGGAATTAAAATTCAGAACGACAATTTACCATCATAAGCTCGGGGTCAGAGATGTGGAGCAAATATATCGTCCAGATTTTGATGAAGATGGATCAGTAAGAGGATTCTTTGTCATGGTGACTGATATCCATGATCAAGTCGCAGCATTGAACAAAATTCAGGAGAGTGAACGATTATTTCGAAATTATGTCGAAATGATTCCTCATATCGCTTTTATTACCGATTGCATGGGAGTTGTGACTTATTTTAATGAGCGTTGGTATGAGTTTACTGGAATAACAAAAGATCAGGGTAGAATCTGGGAACCGAATGATATTATTCATCCCGAAGAGTTGGAAGAAACTCATCAGCGTTGGATCCATTCACTTGAAACGGGTACTCCATTAGAGATGGAGTATCGATTAAAAAGAAAAGATGGAGAGTATCGCTGGCACCTCTGCCGTTCTGTCGCCATAAAAGATTCAAACGATAAAATTATTAAGTGGGTTGGAACAGATACAGAGATCCATGATCAAAAAGAGCTAGAAGCGAATCAACAGTCTTTAATCAAGATTCTTGAAAGTTCATCAGATATTATTGGATTAGCAAATAATGAGGGCAAGGTTCTTTATCTCAACCAAGCTGCTCGTTTAGCGTTTGAAGTAGACGAGGATTATAAAGGAAGAAATATTGAGGATTTTATTCACCATGAAGATTTAAATTTTTATCACCAAAATATTCTTCCAGCGCTCATTGAAAAAAGAAAACTGGAAGGAGACTTGAGATTTAAAAAGTATAAAACACAAAAGCACATGAGAGTTAATTTTAGTGGTTTTGTGACAACATCCGAAAAGACAGGGGAGATCACGGGGCTTGCGACTATTTCCAGAGACTTAAGTGAAATAAGGCATAAAGAGAAAAAGCTTGAAGAAGCTCTTATTTCCAGAGACCAGTTCTTGTCTATGGCGTCTCATGAATTAAAAACGCCTCTTACATCTCTTAAGCTTCAAGCTGAAATTACATTAAGACAATTAAATGCAAACAAGGTGATACCAACAGAGAGGCAGTATATCGTTGCCCAGCAAACGAATCAGCTTGTAGGAAGACTAACGAGGCTTATTGATGACATGCTTGATGTTTCAAGAATTAAAACGGGTAAGCTTAAAATAGATAAATCCATCCATGAGATTGGGGATATTGTAAGGGAAGCTGTCTTTAGAATGTATGCATTATTTGAGGCAGGGGGGCTTTTGATCCCTTCAATAAGTGTTGAAGAAAAAATTTATGGTTCTTGGGATCGTTTTAGACTTGAACAAGTCATGGGAAATCTTCTTACAAATGCTATTCGATATGGGAGAGGAAAACCTATCGAGATAAAGATTGTTAAAGAAGTCGATAAAGTTCTCATCTCAGTCAAAGATTATGGATATGGAATAGCAAGTGAAGATCTTAAGCGCATTTTTGATCGATTTGAAAGAGCGATTCATTATTCTGAGGTAAGTGGAATGGGACTTGGTTTATTTATTTCAAAAGAAATTATTGAAGCTCATGGCGGAAAAATTTGGGTAGAAAGTGAGCTTGAAGTGGGATCAACTTTTTATGTTTCAATTCCGTTGTAAGAATTGATTCCTATGATAAGATCATTTGGTGAAGAAAAAATACTTATCATTTATTTTCATTCTCTCCTTCTCATCTCATGCTGCTCCTATTAGGGATAATATCCTTTTTGCCTTTGATAAATGTAAGGAGCTTGCTGCAGATTTAGAAAAAGGACATTTGAAAGAATCACTACAGTCGTCTTTTGATTTAGTTTGTAAGAAAAATAAAAATAACGATATAGATTTTGACTGTGAGTATTTTGAAACAGGTTCCCAGACTAAACTAACTTCAGAATCATTTACTGGTGGATCAGATCTCGGAGTTGCTGAACTAAAAAGTAAGACTGGAAAAAAGTTAAGATTTCTTATCGGTAAAACCTTTGCCTCCTTCGAGTCTCCTTCGGATTATAAAATCTGTGTAGGTATCTATTTATTTGAGCAAGATGCTTTGAAAAAGAAAACTCCGCGTTAGGAGAATTTTTCCATTTTCTTTTAAAGTTTAAATTTATCAGGAATTGATTTCTAATGTCCTAATAACCTTAGGAGAATTTATGAAATTAGTCGTACTCATTTTGTCCATGTCATTCCTGTATTCTTGCTCAACCACGACCAATAGAAATCAAAAAAGTAGCGCTCTCGATGTTTCATTAACGTCTCGTCTTGAAGCTGAGCTTGATATCGATATGAGTAAAAAAATCCACGGAACAGCAAAACAATCGAAGTTGTTTGGTTTTATAAACATTCATTCAGCACAAGATTATGTTGATGGTGTGAACTATGATGGTTCTGGTTCTGGCTTTAGCTTGTTTTCTGGAGGCGTTGTTGAGGATACAAAATCGGCAGCTGCCTATAATGCTGTTGTACCTAATAAAGCTGACGTGATTGTGGCCCCTCAGTATGTGGTAAGGGTTCATACATTTCTAGGAATTTACAAGGAAGTCACGGCCCTTGTTTCTGGTTATGCTGGTAGAATTAAAGATATTCGTCATAAACCAACCACGAATTCAGTTCAGAAATAATTAAATCAAGGGTTTAAGTACCCTGCAAAATCTACAAAGACTCCTTTAAGTGGTCCCTTGATGTGATAAAAAGGGATCTCTTAAGGAGTCTTTATGAAATTTTTCCTCTCTCTCGTGATGATTTTTTCTGTCTTGAATGTTCAGGCCGATGAAGTCGACAAAATAAGAGTTAAAGAAATCAAAACCCATCTAGAAACCGCAAATCCAGACAGTACCTGTATGGATGAATACTTAAAAAGAAGAAACCAGCTTATTGTTAAACTAACTCTCACCCCAGTCACGTTTGCGGTGGGGACAGTGGCTTCTGCGTACGTGGGATTAGGTTCAGGAGCAGTCGTTGCTAAGTTATTTTCTATCGAGGGTTGGGACGCTTTAGGTGCGGTTATCTTAGGTGGCTTGGCCGGATCACTTGCAGGTGCCGTTTATTCTGCAACAGATACAGTGAAAACAGGAGTAACGCTTCATAGGCACACTCTCATTGTGAAAACGGTTGCTGAACATCAACTGAATCGTGGTGATCACTATTCTAACAAGCTCTATGACTTGTACTCACGTCAGTCTCATAAAGATCAAAAGCTTCCTCTCCCGAAAGACCTATTCATTAAAGAATTGGTGGATCTTGATGCGTCTGGAACAATTTGTGATGGATCTCTCGTGAAGCAACCACGTATAAAGCTTGGTCCAAAGTTAAAGTACAAGGTCGCTAAATCTAAAAATATTTTCCGAAAAATAAACGAAGCGAAGTGATAGTTATCTCTTCGCTTGTCTGTCTTTTCTAGAATCCATACTCACTGGCCCTGCTCCATAAAAAGCAAATAGTAGGGCCCCACCAATAAGTGCTAAGTTCTTCAAAAAGTGAATCATCTGCATTTGAGCTTCCATCGGATTAGAGTAAGTCCAAAACTGATGCATCATTATTGTGACGGGTATTAAAAACAGAGTGATGAGTAGACCTCCAAAACGAGCATGAAGTCCCAAGAGGATGCTTCCCCCACCAAGGATGGCGACAAGGCCAGAGATGGGAACGAGCATATCGGCCATTGGTACTCCCATCGAATCAGCATAGCTTATGCTTCCTGAGGTAAAATGATTAAATCCCGAAATAATAAAAATTTGAGAAAATAATAATCGAGAAACTGGCACTATCCAATTCATGTTGATGGATCGTTCCGATGTCACTTCAGGAAAATAATTTGGTCTAGGATGAAAAATGGATGGCATAGATCCTCCTTCGATTTTTTAATGATGATGGCTCTTCTTTGAAATATCAACGCAGAATTAAAGTCTAGTAATAGACAACAAACCTTAACAGGTTATTTTCGCTGCATCTTTACGATCGATCATTGATCATGGAACATCCTTCGTGATGAAAAAACAAAGGAGTCTTTATGAAGATGTTATTCATGACTTTTGCTTTTGTCTCAACTCTTGCAAGTTTTGCTCAGTCGGAACTTTCCTCTTTAAAACAAAAAGCCAATTTAAAGATTGATCAACAAATGAATCAATTAAAAGAGGCAAGGAACTGTATTTCATCAGCTACTAGTCTTGAAGGATATCAATCTTGCAGATTTGAATTAACTGAACAAGGTCAAATTCAAAAAATGGAAATGAAAGAAGAAAAAAAACAACTGAAGGATGTTATCGAGTAAGTTGACTCTCTTGACTGGATTTCATGGACGGAATCCAGTCATGTTATGATTTTTCTTTTTCTAGTTCTTTCAAATCAAGTTGCCGTAACTTTGGAGAAAAGAAAGAAATGGTAAACACTGAAATGAGGCACATGACACCACCGAAGACGGCCGCTGGAAATGTACCCATGAATTTGGCCGTCACTCCTGATTCAAATTCACCAATTTCATTGGATGAACCAATAAAAATTGAGTTTACTGCCGAAATTCTTCCTCTCATATCATCAGGAGAAGAAAGTTGAACAGCAGCTGTTCGAATAACCATAGAGACACTATCAAACATCCCACTTGCGATAAGTGAAATCATGGATAGGATATAGTTTCGGCTAAAGGCAAATACTAAGATACAAACTCCAAATCCAGCAACAGAAGAGAAAAGTTTTTTTCCCGCCTGATTTTGAAGTCCTCCCTTAATAAGCCATGTGCTCATGATAAAGGCTCCTATGGCTGGAGACGCTCGTAAAAGACCCAAGCCTTGGGGACCTACGAAAAGAATTTCTGCAGCATAAACAGGAAGAAGTGCCGTGACTCCACCAAATAAAACAGAAACCATATCAAGAGACATTGCTGGAAATAAGATAGGATGTGAGAAAACAAATTTTAACCCAGAAAGTAAATCCTCTTTAACTGATTTTCCAGGTGTCGGTGTATTCGCTGGATGATTCAACCTCATCATGAAAAGTGTGAATGAGGTCACAGTTAAGCAGATACAGATAATAAGGGCCGTACCTGATACACCTAAAAATCCATAAAGAATTCCACCAACCGCTGGCCCTGACATCCGTGCAGTTTGCATTGCGGAAGACATCCAAGCTGAGGATTGAGGAAGAAGGTGTCGTGGGATAATTTTAGGCACTAGCGAATACATGGAAGGTTGAGAAAAGGCCCGTGCAACTCCAGTGAGAAAAGATGAAATAAAAAGTAATTTAACTTGAAGATCAACTGAAATTCCCATGGAGGGAAGTTGAGTTAAGAGCATTAATAGACCAGAGGTTAAGCTTACGAAAGTGAGTCGTCGATAAATGATAAGTGGTCTACCTCGATCCACAATATATCCTGCAAAGAGAGCAAGTCCTAAGGCGGGTATCGCTTCTGCAAGTCCAATAAGTCCTAAATAGAGTGCGTCTTTCGTAAGTTCATACATTCGCCAACCGAGAACGATTGCCTGCATTTGAACGGCAAAAGTAAAGAAAAAGCGGGCGAACATAAGTTTTTTAAAGTCAGAAGGCATGACCCAGCTTATCACAGCTAAAAGAGACAGGAAAGGATGAGTCGTTTCAACTTCATTGAAAAAGAATAAGTTTGTTCCATGATATTGAGCAAAGAAATGATCAATATAAATGTCGTCACTTCTATTATAAAAATAAACGTTGCCGTTTTCTTCGTGTGGATGATCTCACTTTTTACAAATCCCCAGTTCATGATCCGAAATTTCCTTGTGAGCTGGGATGGACTCAGCGAAGGACGAACATGGACGTTGTTAACATCCGTTTTTTCTCACAATATGCTTTTTCATATTTTTATCAATATGTATGTCTTCTATGGCTTTGGAATCGTCCTTGAAAATGCGATGGGGGGAAGAAGATTTTTAATCTTTTATTTGGGAGCAGGAATGTTCTCATCTCTTTGCCACGCCTTTGTTAGTGCCTTTTGGATCGGTGCTGGAAATCTTCAGGCACTTGGAGCTTCGGGCGCCATCTCGGGGGTCATTCTTCTCTATTCCTTGATGTTTCCTAAAGAAAAATTATTCCTTTTCGGGTTGATCCCTGTTCCAGCTCTAACGGCCTCTCTTCTTGTTGTTGGAGTGGATATTTGGGGGCTCATTCAGCAAACCAAAGGGAGCAGCCTACCTATTGGTCACGGGGCCCATCTTGGTGGTGCACTCTATGGTCTCCTCTACTATTTTATTTTCTATTCCGCGAAAAGGTAGTCGAAAAGGTAGCGTATACCTTTTCGACAGAATCTAAAATAGTTGCTCAAATCTTTTACAGATCAAGTGATAAGCTAGATCTCTTCCAATTTATGGCGAACAGAGTAGACGATGGTTGCAAGGTCATGCCTGCCCTTAGGGGAGAATCTTTTCCTT
>CAMAYW010000073.1 GCA_945862475.1 Bacteriovorax stolpii | reverse complement strand
GTTTTCTCTTCAACAGACGTCACTATCCACGAAGCTTTCTCAATATTTTTAGCGAGTTCCTTAGATTTTTTTTCATCTAAAAGAACCACTTTCTTTTCATCAACGAGTTTTCCGGTCAAACCATCAAAATCTTTACCACCAGCGACTCTTGATCCCTTAACTGAAGTGAGCTTTGCGTCAAAGAGCGCTTTCTTGTCTTTTTCAGGGTGAACTTGAGCTTTGATGTCCCAATAAACAGAGCGCTTAAAGCGCATACGTTCACGTTCACGCTCCACAATCATTTTTAAACCAGTCGACTGAACTCTACCGGCCGATAAACCGTAAGCAATTTTCTTCCAAATAAGAGGAGAAAGTGTGTAGCCGTAGAGCCGATCGAGAATTCGGCGAGTTTCTTGGGCCCGAACGAGTTTATCATCCACTTCTCTCGTATCTTTAAGGGCCTTCTGAATTGCGGTCTTCGTGATTTCGTGGAAAACCATTCGCTTTACAGGGACTTTAGGTTTTAAGAGTTCCAGTAAATGCCAAGAGATAGACTCACCTTCGCGGTCTTCATCGGTCGCAAGATAAATGGCATCAACACCCTTCATTTTAGTTTTTAAATCAGCAATGATTTTCTTTTTATCTTTAGGGACAACATAAAGAGGTTCAAAGTTTTCATCAACATTTACACCAAGCTTTGCCCATTCTTCTTTTTTTAAAGCAGCAGGGATATCAGATGCTGATTGAGGAAGATCTCGTATGTGACCCATACTCGCTTCAACAATATAATTACTTGGTAGAAATTTTCTTATGGTCTTGGCCTTTGTGGGAGACTCCACAATAACCAGATACTTTTTGTCCGCCATTTTTGTCCTATATATATAGAAGAGACTATCCTTAATAGAGATAAGGGCCATCCGAAAAAGAGTCAAGGACTAAAATCTGCGACACCTTGAGCAAGAGTTAACCTTGAAATCAAAGAAAAGCTCTCTTTCTCCTCTGAAACCTGGCCCTAAAAAAGAAAAATTTACATGGTTTAAAAATCTTAACAATTTCTTGAATTAAAGTTGGAGTATTAAGGAAAAGTAAAGTTTTAACGAGCGAGGGAGCGAAAATGGATCAAAACATAGAGCAACCAACTATTTGGGATCACATCACCTTTTGGTTAAAAGAAATATTCATTCTTGTGATTTTAATATCCACAATAACATTTTGCTTATCCGCTTTCTTCTCTTTACCCGAAGTCACTTCAAAGCCAGAGTTACTAGAATTTATACTGAGTTAACAGAAAGCCCCTCACTAGAGGGGCCACTTATTATGAAATTTTTGGAACTGATTCTAGATTTTCGTCCTTTTTAGCCTCTTCACCTTTTTTCTTTCTCTTTCCTTTTATTTTTTCAATCTCCCGAGAAACTTTAAGATGAAATTTCTTTCCAGCGACATATCCAATAGCACGACTTTTCAAAAGTTCGTAACCGGATCTATTAGTTACATAGCTACAGAACATTTTTAACTCTTTATCTTCTTTAAATTTTTCTTGAGTTTCTTTTTTTAAACAAATGGCCGCAGAGATACCTGTTCCAAGATTGGCAGCGATAACGGGTGTGGAGTACAGACCTGCTAGTGTACTAGAGATGATGTTAAGAGCAATTTTTGGAGCAAAGATTTGTCCAACCACTGTACCGGCAAGTTCATAAATATTTGGAACTGATGCTTTGTAGTTTTCAAAAGTAATGGCCTTGGTAAAATATCCCGAAGTAACAATATCATTCAGATCATCTTTCGTTATGTCGCCTAATAGAGGTCTCAATTCTTTATATTCCGGATGCAAATTGATGACATCGGGGTTCATCTTGTCTGGATCAATTGATGCAATTTCTTCAGCTGTAAGTTCAAAATCAGTTAAATCTTCTGGGATATCTCTATTAAGGTTTAGAGTAAGTAGAAAATCACGCATAATTTTTTTAGATTTTTTCTCAATAATTTGTTCCATCTTCTTGAGCATGAGCTCAATCATTTCCTCAGGTGTTCCCGCTTCTAGATAAAGCTTGTCAAATTCCTTCCGGTGATTAAGAAAGAACTGGTAAAAAGCAACGAGATCTTTATTCTTATCACCTTTTTCAACTGCTCCTTTCACAAAAGAGGAAGCCGTCATAAAGGGTTTTGATGTCGTTGTTGTTAACCAAGCAGCTCCCTTACCGATTTTTCTTCCGAAATCTCTAAAAAAATTTTTTGACTTTTTCTTTTGAGAGCATTCAGCGCAATCACCTTTTTGTGATTCAACTTCTATTTCATGGCCTTCCTTTGAATTTTTGAAAGTTTCAGCGACTTTATTTAGAAATTCTTTGGTGGATTCAGCATGCTTTCCAGATTGAGCTTCTTTTTGCAGCTCTTCGGCCACCACTTGTTTTTCTGCTTGTGAAACTTCGATTATTTCTTGTGCCCCTACATTACTGAGGTTCCAGCACAATAAAAACACAAAGAACAAAGCTGTCATATTCATAAAAAAGTCTCCTCAAAATAATAGATCTTCATCACTTTAAGCAAGTATCAGGCCAGTAGGACCGTAAAATTAACAAAGAGTTAGAGTAGAGAGGAGTGTCTACTTATTAGACAGGTGTTTTTTAAAAGCAAGAATCGTTTTCTGAAGAGCGTGAAGACCAAAAAGAAAAGTAAAAATATGGCTTAGTTTTGAAACTGTATGGGTCTCAATTGAGCCCCCTTTAAGTTTAACTTCTCGAGCGAAACGAACCATTTGATCGTGCTCAACAAGTTCATCTTTTTCCGCATGAAATAAAAAGAAGTGTGGTAAGTCCTCACCAAGTCGATGAAGAGGAGAAGCATCTAAATAGAGTTCGGGATTCTGATCTCGATAAAAAGATGTAAAACGCTTTATATAAGGGGAAAGTGGATAAACCATAAAATCATAAACACCTCCCCCGCCTGCAACCATTTTAAATTTAATATGATGGAACCCATTCTTTCCAACTGATGCCCATGAGGAGAGAAGTGTGACAATATGGGCCCCGGCGGAATATCCTAGAGCGCCTATGTTGGTTTGATCAATTTGAAATCTACGAGAGTTTTGAATCATCCAATTATAGGCATCTCTTACATCTTCTACCGCACTTGGAAACAGGTGCTCGGGTGCTAACCTATATGAGCAGTTGACGACGACAAATCCTTGACCAGCAAGTTGCTCAGAATAAAAGTGCATATCTTCTCTAGACCTTGAACTCCAACCCCCACCATGAACAACCAATACGGCGGGTCTCAACCCTATTCGATAAGGAAGATAAACGTCACAAAGTAGATCGACTCCATTTTTCGAAGCATAAATCTCATGACTGATTAATTCCCAATCATAGACTTTTTTTAAAGACGTTATCCCAAAGAGGTTTGTCCATTGAAGAGTACTGTGGCTTAAATGTCGGATCTTTAATAGTGGAATCTATGACCTAAAAAAAAGGCCCGCTTAAAGCGGGCCATACAAGGATTTAACGAATGAAGAGCATGTCATAAAATTTCGGTAGAGGCCAATTCTCATCTGGAATGATCTCTTCAATTTTATTACAAAGCTCAGCAATTTTAAAAGACTGTGGCATTAGTTCAGATGCAATTTTTTTAGCAATATTGTCTTCATCAAGCTTGTGAAGAGCATCTAGAGCACCAGTTAAATTGACTGTTTGCTCATAAACTGTCTTAGAAAGTGTCGCAAGATCCTTTAGAAGCTCAAGTTCTAAAGATGCATCTGTTCCGACATCTTTTTGCTTTTTAACTGATTCAGCTAGTTGTGCTTTGTAATCAACTGCAACTGGAACGATTTGTTTTAAAACCATACCTGAAAGTGTTCTAAGTTCAATTTCACGGCACTTAATGTAGCGCTCTAGCATAACGTTGTGACGAGTCGCTATTTCAGATTCTTTAAAAACACCTGTTTTCAAAAGTACATTTGTTTTCTTAGAGTCTTTTAAAACTGAAATGGCTTCAGGAGTTGTTCTCATGTTTCCAAGGCCTCTTTTCTCTGCCTCTTTGACCCACTCTTGTGAATAACCGTCTCCATTGAAAACAACTCTTTGAGCATTTCCATACCACTTCAGGATAACTGCAGCGAGGGCATCATCCTGAGATTTTCCTTTAGCAAGTTCTTCTTCAAGAATTTTATTTGTTTCCTCAAAAATATCGATGATTGCTGAGTTTAAAATTGAAAGAGGATAACCAATAGAAGCAGATGACCCACAAGCACGGAATTCAAATTTATTTCCGGTAAAAGCAAATGGAGAAGTTCTATTTCGATCTGTATTATCTTTAAAAAGATCTGCCAGTTGTCGTGCACCGAGATCAAGTACAGTTTTACTTGAGGCCACATATTTACCACCAGAGATCATGGAATCAAGAATGCTTGTAAGAGTTGATCCCAAAAATACAGACATGATGGAAGGAGGAGCTTCGTTGGCACCTAGACGGTGGTCATTTCCGTGAGAGGCAATTCCCATACGGATGATGTCTGCATGCCGATAAACCGCTTCAGTAACTGTCGCAACAACCGCAAGAAAACGATAGTTTTCATGAGGATTATGACCCGGCTCAAGTAGATTCACTCCCGTATCGGTCGACATAGACCAATTCAAATGTTTTCCTGAACCATTAACTCCAGCGAACGGCTTTTCATGAAGAAGACATACGAAATCATGCTTTAAAGCAACATTTCTAAGGACAGTCATCACAATTTGATTGTTATCAGCGGCAACGTTTGCGTCTTTAAAAATTGGTGCAAGTTCAAATTGCCCAGGAGCAACTTCATTATGGCGAGTTTTCGCTGGAATACCCATTTTATAAAGTTCAATCTCAACTTCTTGCATGAAAGCAAGAACGCGATCTTCAATCATTCCAAAATAATGATCTTCTAGTTGTTGGTTACGAGATGTAAGTGATCCCATAAGGGCCCTTCCCGTCATCACGAGATCCTGACGAGAAAAATAAAAGGCCTTATCAATTAAGAAATATTCTTGCTCAGCTCCGCAAGTTGTATAAACTTTTTTGACATCATTCATTCCTACCAAATGACAGAATTTCGTAACGACTTCGTTGATTTTCAAATCTGAACGAAGAAGTGGTGTTTTCGTATCTAGCGCATCACCATGGTAAGAAACAAAGGCTGTTGGAATAACGAGCGTTTTACCGTTTGCCGACTCTTGAATGAATAAGGGTGAAGTGAGATCCCAAGTTGTATAACCTCTTGCCTCAAACGTTGCTCTAGATCCTCCGTGAGGAAATGAAGAAGCATCTGGCTCACCTTGCATTAATTGAGAAGCAGATAGTGTTTCTATTGCACGATCGTTGTCAAAATTTAAAAAGGCATCATGCTTTTCTGCAGTCGATCCTGTGAGAGGCTGAAACCAGTGACAAAAGTGTGTCGCACCTTTTGAAATCGCCCACTCCAAAACGGAATTCGCAACCTTCGTTGCAAGTGCCTTATCAATTGCTTTTTTTCCATCAATGACTTGCTTTAAAGCATCTTTATCCTCAAGAGAGAGAGATTTAGATAAGTGATAGTTATAAACGTTTTCACCATAGTATTGAGAAATTTTCAAAAATTTCCCCTGGTCATTCACCGGTACAGTACATTTTCTAGGCTTTCTCCCATACACAGAGAGTTTTGTTTGTTCACGTAGTAAATTGGCCATAAATGGATCTCCTAAGGCTATTTTATCTATTTAAATGTAATGAGAATTTCACTATAGATATTATCTTTAAAAAGATGATTTCTAACTAACACTTTTTATAACTTACCAATTAATCGCTTTCAAGATAAACTGACTCAACTATGACTACATGGACCATATCTCAATTCTTAAGAGATCCTGAAGATCCTGAGTGGGAAAAACTCGTAATATCTCAATTTCCTGAGGGTGTTCACCCTAAAAGAAAAGAAGGGTTCTTACTCGCGAGAAGCTCATTAAGAGATTGTTTTCGATCAGTGGAATTAGATTGTCCGATCCAATCGCTTGCATTAAGGGATTTTTCTCATTTAGAGATTCTCCCGCAGTTTACTATTTCACTCTCCCATACCAATCAATGTGGCGCCGCCTTCATCGCTTTGAGGAAAGATTTTCGCTCCGTAGGTATCGATGTGGAGCACGAGGAACGTATCGTCAAACCATCAGTGATGGAAAGAATCAAAAATCCAATCGACATAAACTTAAGAGAAATTGAGCTTTGGTGCTTAAAAGAAGCAGCTTTCAAGGCACTCATGAATTCAGGAAATTTTCAAAGTCCCATTGAGTTCTCCTCAATCTCTATCGAGAAAAACAAATGGACCCACTTAGAAACAAATCTAACCGGTAGTTGGGAACTTTCTAATCTCAAACCATTTGTGGTTGCAAGGTCGCTTCTCGAAAACTAAATGCCATCTCTGCTTTTTTTCGATCGAGAATTGAAATTTCTTTTAATTGTCTGGGAGCTCTTACGGGAATAATTTCAACTTTGTTCATTTTACCTAACCGCGAGACGACAAATTCATAGCATTTATCAACCAAGAGTAAAGCTGATAATTTGTCCGCATCCTCCCTAAGAAATCTCAATCCATTTAAGAATAAAATCTCATCTCCTACATTTAATCCTGACTTAAAAGCAGGTGAATCTAAGAGGACAGTCTTAACAATAACTCTGTCTCCAGAGAATTCAAATTCAGCACCTACCCATGGTTGACTTGAATCATTCCATTTTAATTCAAGGCCCATACTTTTAAAGGCGGAATCAAAGTCAATATCAAAGGTCGTTTCAACCATTGTCGAAAATTGATGTAGGACTTCATCTCCACCGAGATCTTTAACCATTCGATAAATATCATCTCTCTCTAAACCAGTTTCAGGATGAAGCTTATAGTCACTCCAAAGAGATCTCAAAAAATCATCGATTGACTTGCCTTTTTCAAGAAGCAAAGAATGAAGGACAGTAAAAACGAGACCCCCTTTAAGGTAATAGCTTACAGAGGAATTCTTCAAATTTTCATCAGGCCTATAAAGCTTAATCCATGCATTAAAAGAACTTTGTTCGAGAGAGTGATATTTTCGACCGGGAGTAGATAAATAGGTCTCTAAATTTCCTTTTACAACATCAAGGTATTCTTCAAGAGTAGAAAGAGAAGCTCTGTACACGAAGAGATCATCCATAAAACTTGTAAGTCCCTCAGCAAGCCAAAGAAGAGTTGTATAACCTTCAGACAAGTAGTCAAAAGGACCTAGCTCTTTAGGTCTAATTCTTTTCACATTCCAGAGATGAAAGTATTCATGGGCAACAAGAGACAAATAATTAAGATAATCTTTTCGAATCCCAAGTTTTCGTCCATCAAAATGCAAGGCCGTCGAATTTAAGTGCTCAAGACCTCCATATAGTTTAGGAGAAAAGTGAGTAAGAAAAAGATAATTCTCATAAGGTAAGTCGTTATTAAAATGTTTTGCAACGACTTCAATGATTTTTTTAAAATCAGATTTAAGATTATTTTGGTGGGGATATTGATCGCCATAAAAGGCTAGCTGATGAGGCTTTCCGAGGACCTTCACTCCGTCTGTTTCATGACAACCAATTTCTACTGGGCAATCAATTAAAGTATCATAGTCTGGGGCCGTATAAAGGAAAGTCTGTCGCTCCTTTGAGACATCTTGAAGAGATGTACTTATCTTTGACCAGGATGAAGGAAAGCGAAATTCGATCATCGGATCTATCATCTTCTCACCGAGAACACCCATTAAATAAGAAGGTCCATGTAAAAAAGCGTGGGATTGATCAACATGTGAGGTTCTCACTGTAAGCTCTTTACAATAAATCTCATACTGAATGCAGAAATCAGTTAGCTTTGATTTTAAATCCGACTTAGTGATATCAATTTCCCAAACACCCTTCGCGGTCTGGTGATGAAAGAGAGGCTCTCCATTTGATAATGAAGCTCCGAACCATCGAATGTGACGAGCATACTCCCGCATGAGGTAAGACCCTGGACTCCAGGAAGGTATAAACACTTTAAAGGTATTTTTTGAAAGGCCCTCAATTTTTAAGGTAACCTTCACCAAGTGGCCTTCAGGTTTATCTATTTCAACCAGATAATGTAATTTCATAATAGCTCCAGGAATTAACTAAGAATAAGATTTGAAAGGTCTAAAGACAACATTCAAAAAAAGTGCTAATTTAATCCTCATGGAAAAAACAATCACTGCTGAACAACTCGATATTTTTGTGACTGATGGCGCTGTTCGCCAAATCCAAGTCATGCAGGAAAACGATTACACTCTGAAGGGGCTTTCATTCCGTATTAAAATTGGCGGAAAAGGTTGTGAGGGGTTTACTTATGAAACCGGCTTCTCCTCTCTGCACGAGGGAGATATTCTTATAAAAAAAGATTATCCTCTGATCAACTTTGAACTTCATCTCTTGATTGACCCCTTTACAGCATTTTACACACAAAGTTTTACGCTGGATTACTTGCTCGATACACAAAATAACGACGAAGGCTTTATTGTAAAAAATGCTGCTGATGGGCAACACCGAGGAAAGTTCTTCAAAGACGAATCTCGACTTCCTCCTTGGGCGAAGAAATGAAAGAAATCTCACCAGATTATCGGTACCTAAAAGCCTTCTTGGTGACGGCAAAATATTTGAACTTTTCGAAAGCAGCTCAAGAACTCAATATTGCTCAATCGGCAGTCAGTAGACAAATTAAACTCCTTGAAGAGTCTGTAGGAGATCAACTCATCATTAGATCTTCAAAAAAAGTTTTATTAACAGAAAAAGGACTGGCCCTTCTTGAAGAATTAAAAAAATTTGAAAATAAAATCCAAGAAATTTTCTTTGGTCACATGAATAAAAGTATCAAAGTTGGCATCCTTCATGGATTACTTGAAACTTGGTTTAATGAGATTATGGTTGATTTTACAAAGCAAAGTCAGCATCAGCTCATCGTAGAAGTGAATAGCCTCGATATG
>CAMAYW010000072.1 GCA_945862475.1 Bacteriovorax stolpii | reverse complement strand
TCCAGCGACGGCCATACAATCAGTCAGTTCAAAGAAGTGAACCTTATTTTTTTGGCGAAAAGATAAGTTGCAAGACACATTCCGACAACGGCCCCATGGAAGGAGAGCCCTCCCTTCCAAACAGCGAAGCTATCTAAAAGGTTTACTGAATAATAATCCCAGTTATAAACAACGACATAAAAAAAGCGGGCGCCGATAAACATTCCAACAATGAGCCAAGTGATATACTTATCAATGGCTTCTTTGGATAAAGGCCAAAATTTTTTATCGGCAAGATATTTTAAAATCGCCCCACCAACCAGAAAACCCAGCACGTACATGGCGCCATACCAACGTACTTGAAGAGGACCGACAGAAAATATTACAGGATCAAACCAATCATTCATGGACTTAGTCTATAAAACTAAATAGCCGAAGACAACTAGAGATTAATCTCTGACGCCTCAGTGACAGCAAAGGATCCACTCGCATTAAGACTTAAATCTAAAATAGATTTTTTCATAGCGTTTGTGATGCCTTGAAAACTTAAAAGGCAAGTACTCACACTCATAAAACCAATAAGATCTTCTCGAGTCATGTTAGTGGGCGTTTTCATTTCTTTATCTTTACGAATGATTTTTAAATGCTGAGGAAGCTTCACTTCTCCACCGTTTGAAAAAATAATTTTTTTAACTGGATCGATAAAAACGGCCTCGCCAAATGATTGTGACTGCTTCATGGTAATAATGGCATCATCCTTAACTGTTCCCCAATAAGAAAGAACTCCCTCATAGGAAAGGGCCTGAGATAAAAATCGCACCAACATAATTCTTAAGCCAACCATTTTATCCGTATGAATAATTTCTGAATGAAGCGCCAAATCCCAAATTGTTTTTCCGTGGGGTAGACCCATGAGTCCCACTTTCCTTAAGGTATAAACAAGGGTTCCAAGCTGAACGGAGAGCGACTCCATACCATACTTATCTAAAAGATCGGACCCGTTAATTTGTTGCTGAATTCTAGCACTTGCTGGCTGTACGGTGAGAATTCTCGTATTGATTTTTTCCAGAGATATTTTTTTTGTTTCTAATTCTGTCAAAAGGGTGAAGCCAAGTTCATTTAGTAAATGAGTGTACTTCGTATTAACATCTTCGGCCTTAAATCGAATATAAATTGGATATTGGTGGGTCTTTCTAAATTGAAAATAATTCCATTTAACTGGTTCCATGGTGACAACTCCTTGTCAGGGAACTTATCGGAAAATCTATCGAAGGGATGAGGGGAAAGGATCTAGTTGTCAAAAATTTAGACAGTACTGGTAAATAGCTAATCAGTTAGGGCCCTTAGGTCCCTTTTAGAGTACCTGACTTTGGCACTTCGTTTGCTTTATTATCTTTGATGGAAAATATCATTGGCCTTAATAAACCAGCTGTCTCGGCCCTTGAATCTCAAGAAGATTCCTATCGCTTCTATGCTCGCCCACTTACGGCCAAGCTCCTCGAGACCATGGAACTCTCAAAGCACTTCATTCAGGGTGATGGAGATTATCTTTACTACAGTAAAAATCAAAAAATGGTGAGAGTACTTGATCTCACTGGTGGTTACGGCGCCAATATACTTGGCCACAGGCACCCACAGCTTCTCTCCAAACTTCAAGACTGGAAAAATCATGGGGCACCTTCCCTCACTCAAGGAAGCCAGAGAAAGATGGCGGGACATCTTGCTCAAAAAATTTCAGAAACATTAAAAAATGAAACGGGAGAAGGTCCTTGGATCACCACACTTTCCAATAGTGGTACAGAGGCGATTGAAGCGGCATACAAGCACTGCCTCATCTATTTTAAACAAAAACTCATTGAACTTGGGCAAGAAATAGAAAAAGAAATGAATCTCGCTCTCATTAAAATTGACCGCACGAACGAGAACTTTAAACCACAACTTATAAAAAAATTACGACTTGAGCTCATTGAGAGAATTTCATCTTTATCAATGAACGAAGAAAGAAAATCCTATCTCCTGCATCAGCTTTCTCATGTTCATGATATTCATGAGTTGGTTTCTTTAGTGAGAGACATTAATCAAAAACAATTAAATATTAGACCTCACTTCTTAAGCCTTGAGAAGGGTTACCACGGGAAAACGATGGGCGCCCTCAGTTTGACTTACAACGAAGGCTTCAGAAATTCTTTTTACTTAGGTAGTGATCAAAACGAGCACACAACTTTTATTTCTCAATATATTGCTCTCGATAAATTAAATGACCTTATTGAATCTAAAAAAGAAGATTTACTTTTTCTTTGTGACTCAAAAACTGGCATCACGTGGGCAAAACAATCCTTCTCGAAAATTGCGGGAGCTTTTGCTGAACCTATTCAAGGGGAAGCCGGCATCATCACCGTCAACGACCAGTTTCTTGCAGTTCTCAAAAAATACTCACTCCAAGAAGACTTTTTACTCGTTTTCGATGAAATCCAATCCGGGCTCTATAGAACAGGAACAATGACGGCAGGAGCTCACTCACATATCACACCAGATGTTTATACTTTTTCGAAATCATTAGGTGGTGGTATTGCTAAAATTGCGGCGACAACGATTAATGCTCGAAAATATGTTGAAGAATTTGGTTTTCTTCATACCTCTACATTTAGTGATGATGATTTCTCGTCAACGATCGCACTTGAAGTTTTAGAGATCCTCCAAGGAGAAGAAAGTCCCGTTCTGGAGGGTATGAAAGTTTCAGACTACTTATGGGCGAGGCTTCAAACTCTTAAATCTCAATTCCCTGACATCATCAAAGAGATCAGAGGACGTGGATTCATGCTCGCAATTGAATTTCAAGATGAACTCTCAAAAATGGGATTCGAATTTAAAACGATTTGTGATTCAAAAATGCAAGGCTACATGATGGCATCGGTTCTTTTGAATCATGAAAATATCCGCATGAGTCCATCTCTTTCGAATAATCTCACGTTAAGGATTCAGCCTAGTCTCTATTTCACGATCATCCAAACGGAAGAACTTATCGCGGGACTTGGGAAACTTTGTCTTGCCCTCAAAAATCAAGATGTCTCTTATTTTTTATCTTCTATCTACCCTAATCAGCCTATTCATAATGTTAAAACACCGGAATTAAACACAGAAATAGAAATAGGAAAGAGACCACTTTCAGTCTTTTTATGTCACCTGATAGATGAATCCCATGTCAGAAAAGTTACAAAATCACTTAAAGATGTTGAAGGCCATCCTCTCATGAAAAAACTAGCTCTCACAAAAGATCTAGCGGAATTTGAAATTTATCATGCTCAAACAATTATCGATAATAATGGCAAGGAAATGGACATCGTAATGCTTGCCGTACCAATCACGAGTGAAGAATTAAAAAAGACATTTACCTCAAAGCAAAAATTTAAAGTCGTTCAAAAAGTCCAAAACGCTGTTGATTTTGCCAAAGAATTAGGTGCATCCACTGTGGGTTTAGGCCAGTTTACTTCAATTGTTTCTGGTAATGGTTTGTATTTAAATTCTCGCGGTATGAACCTAACAACAGGAAATGCTTTTACCATTTCCCTAACTGTTGAGGCGGCCCTGAAGTCGGCCGAAGATAAAAATATTGATCTCAAAAAATCCACGGTTGCCCTTATTGGTGCAGCTGGAAATATTATGTCCGTGGCCTCAAGTCTTATGGCAGATCATGTAGGAAAAGTGATACTCATTCATCACACTCCTCTTGAATCGAGCTCAAAATTTCAATTGGCGACAAGAAAGATTTTAGATGACATTAAAAATTCAAAATCCGACTCCAAGGTTACATCAATTATAAAAAAATATTGGAACAACCAGGATCTTTTGACTTTCCTCTCTCTTCCTGAAATCGCCGAAGTTCTTGTTGCGACTTCTGATATGAACCTTATTAAAGAATCAGACATTGTCCTTTGTGGTGCTAGTGCTTCCAATGGTTTTCTTTCAACGGATCTCTTTAAACAAGGAGCGGTCGTTGTTGATGTTGCTGTTCCTCCATCGATTAAACCTGAAATGCTTGAAAAACTAAAATCAGAACGACCAGATATTACGTATCACCTTGGGGGAGTCGCCCAACTACCAAAAAATCAATCGATTGATTTTTTCATCTTCCCCTTAGCTCAAAATGAATGCTTTGCCTGCATGGCGGAAACTTTCTCTCTTGGTTTTAGCGGGAAGAAAAACTTTTTAAATATCGGGGATCTTACGAAAGAACTTGTTTTAGAAGTTCAAAATCTTGCAGGACAGGCCGGCTTCATACTTGGAAGTTATAAAAAGAAGAGTTCACTCTAAATTCATCCCATACAATACATATTGAGAATAAGACTTTTGATTTTTTTCATCAAAGGATCGACGGGAGGGTGAATTTTTCACCTGAAATGTTACCAGAGTTTTTTTCATGAGAGTCACAATATACTGAATTCTCTTAGAGACTTGGATCTGAACTCCCTTAATTTCTTCTCCATGAGGGCCAGGAATCTTTCCCACATGAGCAATAAGAAAGGTCGAAAGATTTGATCTTAATTTAAAGAACAACAGAATCTTTTCAACGTTATTTATTTTTTTGCCTTTGATAGCAGTAAGAAGCTTTAAGGGATCAGTAAAATTAATACTAAAGGCGACTGGCCTTCCATCAAGTTCTACAATATAAGAATAAAGGGGATTGATGATATATTTAAAATCATCATAGATGAGTTTAAACTGAGAAAATGTAATCGGTTCCCACTCAGGCATCGTTTTATAAGCTTCATTAAATAACTCATGGATTATTTTAAGTTCGCTCTCCCACTCCTTCATCTTCACGCAACGAATTTTTGTGAGATGAGGCCTATCAGAAGAGTGATTTTTTAATTTTTTTCTTTTAAAGAAATAATCCTTTATGCCATCCCAGATTTTAAGTTCAAAGGTATCCCAGCGGGCGATTTCTTTGAACCCTGTTTTCATAAATAAATCATGATAGTAGTCAGGATATATAGGCTCTCCCCAGAAGGGGGCCCCTCCATTAGGAAGCTTGATCCTGTATTTCACATACATATTAAGATCTATGGGAGTTTTTAATTGGGTAAGTCCACTTTTTTTTCCTTCATCGATAACAGAATCAATGAGTCGCTTGGCCGACTCTGGGTGATTGTCCCAATCGAGAAATCCTAAATTCCCAATGGTGCTATTTCTTCTCCAGCTTAAGATCGCCTTACTCATGACCTTATTGTTATCTGAAACGATAAAAGCTAACCATTCATAATCTTCTTTAAAAGAAGAAGTGGGTGAGAAAAACTTTTCATAATCACTAATTGTTTCCGGAAACGTCGTTGGGATGTCCTTATGAATCTTCATTTTGAAATCAATCATCCTTTTAAAGAAAGCTTCATTCCAATCAGAACATATTTCGACTAGCAAGAGCGTCTCCTAAAAACCATGTGAATATTATTCGTTGGCCTTAAACTAATTCCCGCCTCATAGGTCTGATCTGCCATTTCATTTATTTCCCAATCGAATTGAGTGACAAGATGGGAGAGGATGAGTCTTGCTTCCATACTAGCAAAGTACGCCCCGATGCAGGCCCTGGGTCCAAGTCCAAACGGATAATAAGCTCCAAGTGTCTGATTCTTTTTTTCTTGAGGCAAAAATCTTTCGGGCGTAAACGACAGAGGATTCTCCCAGAAATCGGAGGAGCGATGACTTAAAATTGGGGCCAGGACCACATTCGCATTTTTGGGAATAGCAAGTTGATCTAGTTGATCGACATTCATCGCCTGTCTCATAAAAACCCAAACTGGTGGCCAGAGTCGCATCACTTCATCAATCGTTGCCCCAAGGTAAGGAAGAGAATTTAGTTCTTCAAAATAATTTTTTTGATCTATCCCGGACACTTCTTCACGCATCTTATCTTTACATAGTGGATTTTTCGCCAATTCTATCAACGCCCATGCCATGGAATTGGTAATGGTTTCGTGACCGGCCATCATAAAAGTCATGATCTCATCTCTAATCTCATGATCAGTCATCTGACTCGCTCCTTCCTCTTTTGCATCAACGAGTAACTGAAGAAGATCTTGTTGTCGCTCTCCATTCCTTCGTTCTTTAATAAGTGTAAAAACATGCTGATCAAATTTTTTAATGATGTCTTTCATCCTTCGATGATCTTTCGTCGGAATCCAAAATGGGATCGGGATAGAGGATCTTGTTTTTCTTGTAATAATTCTCATGAGATCCAAAATATCATGGAGCCAATCATCAAGTTCTGTTGTGACTCTTTGTGAAAACAGAGTATTGAGAATAATTCTCCAAGTTAGGCGATTCATTTCATGAAAAGAATCAACAACAACGTCTGTCTTTATCTCTGACATAAAATCTTGGACTGTTCTATCAATTTTAGGAGCGAGATTGAAAACACTTTTAAGATTCATTACGGGACGAATCAATTTATGTTGTTTCCTCCAAGAGTCTCCCTCATTGGTGATAAGACCATTACCCAAAAATTGTCGAAGCATCTTCGTGGTTCTTCCTTTCGTATAGGAAGATGAATTATTTTTTAAAACATGGAGGACATCCCGAGGATGACTGATAATATAGATTTTTTTTCCAAAGATATTAAGAGTCACTTGATGCCCTTGTTCTTTATGCATCTTCGTAATGAAACCAATTGGATCACGGCGATAGTCTTTTAGAGTTTTAAAGGATTGAATGAGTTTCATAAAATTTCTATTGATCCTTTTTCTGCATCAATCTTTATTCTTTGACCGGTTTTAATCTTTTGAGTGGCGGACTTAACTCCAACAATTGTTGGAATGTTTAACTCTCTTCCAATGATGGCCGTATGGCTTAAGAGTGATCCCTTTTCTGAAATGAGCCCCTGGCTTCGAGACATAATGTAAACCCAAGCAGGATCAGTATTTTTTGTGACAAGAATAAAATTTGTTATTTTTGATTCAAAGGCATCGTGTGGAGAATCCAAAACGAGGGCAACTCCTTCAACAATTCCAGGCGAGACACCTAATCCAGAAAAATCGTTTTCTTGGTAAGATTCACCGTATACTGGCAGAGGCTCTGATTCAACCCATGGAATAAGTTCTGGAAAAATTTGGTTTTGTGTTTGCCACTTCTTTCTCTCTCTCATGAGGCGCATGACTTCTACTGAATCAATTTCTTTATCTGCAAACCGCTTCCATTCGTGATGTTGAAGAGAAAAAAAATCAGAAATAAAAAATTCTTTCCAAGATGGATCCGACTCCTTTAACTTTTCAGATAGGCGAAGGATGAGTTCTCTTAAAAGATGATAGAATTTCCCTCTCCACAATCTGGTTGATTCCCTTATCGCAATCGCCTCTCTGGTAAAATTAAGGATCATCTCCTCCAAAGGCCCTAGCTTCAATTGGTGTTTCACTTGAGGTGGCCTATGTCTTTGTTGTTTATTATCTATGCCCCATCGAATGAGTTTAAATAATAACTCTGGATTATTTTTTAAGGGCAAACTCTCTAGTTTTAATTCTTCAAAAGACCGATCCCCAAACTGAATTAGAAATTTTCTCAGTTCACTTACATCATCCTTAAGGCCAGTGGTTTCTAATTCTTGAAACACCTTTTCATAAGGATCGACAGAGGCAACAAGAGGAATCATTAGTAATTTATTAAGGAAGTCTGAACTTAAGGATTGAACAAGTCGATCAAAGTTCTCCAGAGGCTTTAGTGAATCGACCTCTTTGGAGGTTTTCAAAAGATCAATGACAGAGTCCTCTTTTAATCCTCTTTTTTTAAAAGATGAAGTTAAAAAGCCCAGTCCCATCATAATAAAAATGTCATTTATTACAGTTAGTCCAAATCCCAAAGGTCGATTGATTAGGGAATTAAGATAAAGAATAATATCTTCAGGACTAGTGAGTTTTTGAGTTTCAGTTTCAATCTCACGCTTCATTTGATCTAGATCATTTGTTAGCTGATCGAAAACTCTTTTCTTCCCAAGGGCGAGTTTGACTAAAAGATAAAGGGATTTAATAGTTTCAAAAAAACTTGAAGAAGTATCATGGTAAGGAATTTGAACTCCCTCCATCTTTCCACCAATCATTCTGTGCCAGTTCTCAATATTTTTTTCTCCACCCGGTAGGGCCCTCAAAACAGCATAATAATGTTCAAGATTATAATAAAGGTGGTTATCAACACAACTTATGAGCTTCTCGTAGTGGAAGGAGAGCTTTTTAAATTTATCCTCACCTGCTCCGAGAAGAAGTGCTGATTCCTTAAAGACATTTTCATATGCTTTTTTAACGAAAGAGGCGGTAAAGGGACTCACCACTCCGGGATAGGATTCAGAGAGATTCGTGTCGACAAAAAAAGTGAGTGGAGGAAAACTTCTTGTAATGGGCCGAATCTGAAAAAGAAAGAGCTCGTTATTTTTTATCCCCCACTCAATATCACTCGGAAGTCCTGATTTTTTTTCTAATTGGATGCCAAGGTTTGTGAGAAGTTTTAATTCATTTGAGTTTAAAACTTCTGGGTTATTATTGATTTTTTTACTCACTAGTTCATGAGTCCTGGTCAATAAATATTGATCGACTTCTGTTGTTCCTGAAACGACTCCTTCACCCAGACCCCGGCCAGCGTCAATCGCGACAAGGGCGGTTGGATTTAAGGGAGACCTCGTAAACAGTACTCCACTTTTTTCTACTTGGATTAATTCCTGAGCAACCACCGCCATCTTAAGATCAACTTCTATTTTTTTTCGATCGAGGTACTCCTTAACCCTTGGGGCATCAACAGAATTAAAAATCTCACGAAGGGCCTCTTTCCAATTTTCTTTTGTCACATTTAAGTTTGTCTCGAAAAGACCAGCAAAACTAGAATCCACATGATCCTCAGAGATCATGGAGCTTCTTAAAGCAATCTTTTCATGAGAAGAAAAAAACCGTTCAAATCGATCCGTCAGCTCAAGAGGTATTTCTTCCGTTTCTTGATAACGATCAAAAGCCCTGGTTGTAATCACAAAAAAGGGCGGGACGGGTGCTCCCCATGAAACGAGTTTTTGCAAATGGAGACCCTTCCCTCCAACGAGTTCTAGGACACAAGTCTCATGGGATTCAGCGAACATCAT
>CAMAYW010000071.1 GCA_945862475.1 Bacteriovorax stolpii | reverse complement strand
CTGTGAAGTTTTTTGATCCGATGATATTTTGAACAAAAGGCTTTGAAAGAGAGTTTAGGAATTGTTTGTCGGAGTTTAAATCGTTTTCAAACACATTTGCATACAAAAAGTCTTTTTTGATTTCGTTCTTTCCTGATGGTAGAGTGGGTCTTGGTATATTTAGCTTTAGGTTTTGAGGTTTAATCTTTTTTATATCCTCTCGCATTTTTTGGTTGAATTCATCCATCGTTTTCTTAAAATTTTCTTGAGCTCTCTCCTTAAGTTTCTGAGTTGTTTCTATCTTTTTACATTTTGTCCACCCATCAATTTTTGCTAATTCTAATCCAGCAACAAGGGCAGCTGCTCCATATGCAACAGCAGCAATTTTATAAAGATTTTGCTTCTCATTAGCTGCTTTCGCCATTGATTCTTCGGCATCTGCTAATTTTTGAAATGCCTCTGATTGTGCATTAATGGAAAGTTCCTCTTGCTTATCTTTATCACCTGCTGCTGATGTAGGATTTACGACTTTTCCCCATTCTTCTCTTATGTTGGAGAGTCTCTTATGGTGACTGTAGTTAATTATGATATCTCCCACAATCATAGTGACGCCTGCTCCAACCATTAGCCAGTAGGATATTTTCCCGCAAACGCTATTCATTATCTTAAGTTTAAATAAGTTTTCTGCCATTATAATAGGCATGATAAGGGCCGCCCCCTTCGTCAGACCTGAAGCCCATTTGCTGACTTGCCTATAATCCGGAACGTCTGAATTGTTAAGAGCGTCTGTGGCTTCCCTACGATAACAATCCATGTCCCCACCGCAATTTCTTGTCGCATTTAGAACTTGTGCTGCTTGATCAGTGGTTATACAGCGGTTAAGCTCAGTATTTGGCGTGAGACCTGCTGGACATGTCAATGTCTGCGCTTGTGCGGTGTTATTGATGATGCCTAAATTTGAACCGAGTGGAGCGACTACAAGTTCAAAACAAATGAGTAGGGTGAGAAACTTTGCAATTAATTTCATAGGGCCTCTTTCAATCAATTTAATTCTTATGATTATAACTCTGGTACGAGAGAGTCCCTAGAGCGAATTCTTTTCCACAAAGTGGAGCGTTTTAATAGGGACGACGAAGGGATTTTCTAGGTGTTATGCGAGAAGAAGTCATGCCACCGTGGACCGAAGTCCGTGGTGGCACTTTAATTTGGCATGATTATTTTTTCTCGTTATCGTCGAAGAGCTTTTTCATTCCACTTTTTTGATACCGATTACTCAATACTTCGAAAATATTTGTTTTAGAGGAGTCATTGATCTCGTTTCCTCCATAGTCAAAATCATTTTTCATCACCTCAGAGACTTGAGTTTTTTGCTCGTCTAGTTGATTCATAGAGAGTCCAAACTCTGGAGTATTTTCTTCGGGTTTATTCCCTGGTGCTGCAATCACTCCTTGGTTACCATCGATCGCTTGTGGAGAGTTTGGTTTTAGTTCTTGCTCAAGCATTCTTGCCGCTTCTCCGGCATTTTTTGGCATGGATGAAGAGGAGGAACTTAAGAGGTCTCCGCCCGAGGCCTTCGTTGAAATCTGTTGAAGTTGTTGATTGAGTTGGGCCTCACCATTTTTAATTTTATCTTTAAATTTACTAAGGGCTGGAGACTCAAGTAATTTTTTATTCGCTTCAATCATTCTTAGAGCATTTGCCTGCAGATTGGATTTTTCAAGATCGGCCATGCTTGAATTTCCGTTATTAAGCGCATTCAGTGGATCTAGACTTGAATTCAGCATCGTTAGAGTTGATGCACTCACACCACTTATTTTTCCAGCACTCGCCTTCAAGCACGATCCTGTTTTCTTGCAGGCACAAAGTCCATCTGCATTATAGTTTTTGTCGATACAGTATTTTCTATTCTCTGATGAGGCAACTGACTTAAATTTTACATTCGCCCCGGCCCAAAGCTTTTGACAAACTTGAGAGTTCCCTCTGTTTGGATTTTTTTGATTTTCAGGAGTGTAGCAATAACAATTTGGTTTTCCTGGATTGTCTCGGTCAGCTGACTTACAGGCGTAAAGGGTACTTGATGCTCCAAGGAAATCAGCTTTCATTTTATCTAAAGTGTCGGCCCTCTTGCCTGCATTTTCTGCGACAGATCCAGCGTGACTAGCGAGCCAAAAGGTTAGTCCCGACATGACTGATCCCAAGACCGTTCTTCCAACTGAAGAAACCATCCACTTTGAAACCTGAGGCTGCCACATGGCAAGTGCTGCACCAACTGCTCCTCCCATAAGTGGAGATAACCAGCTCCAGTGATCAAACTTTTTTCCATCATTTTCAAACGATTTTGCTGCATTTGATTCATCTTCGGCGATTGCATTTGGAAGCGGATTTAATTCTTTCATGACATTGATAGAGATCATTTTAAAAAGTTCAAAAGCCTCTGGGCTAGAGCTCGTCGCTTCTTTTATCTCATTAAAAGATTTATCCAGAAGCTCATACTCATCGATACTTGGAGAGGAGTCTCTTTTTTCAAAAGCTTTTTGATTCATGACTAACGAAGTAAAGTTCGTTGAACTCGAGATATTTCTGTAGAACTGTTCGTCGTAGAATTGAGGCTTCTCATTTTTTTCAGTGTAGGATTTAAAAAGACTGTTATTCACCCACGACGCTGGATTTGTTGAGATCGTTGGATTAATAAAGTATTCATCATGTACAGGAATTTCTACTTTATCGTAAATATTCTTTGGATCGAATTTCGGAGGATTTGGTTCCGGAGGTTTTACCTTCGCACTACAAGGAGACAACGCCATAGGATTCAGTAATTCAAGTCCCGCTGTAATGGCTGCAGCTGCGTACGCAGTAGCAGCAACGTAGTAAATTGTTTTCTTTGAATTCGCTGCTTTCTCAAGTGAGCGCTCTGACTCAGCTAATTTTCCAAATGCCTCTGACTGAGCATTGATGGACATCTCTCTTTGTTGATCAAGGTCCCCAGAAGGAGCAACGATTTTTCCCCAATCTTCTTTGATTTTTTTTAATCTTTTATGGTGAGAGATGTTGATGAAGATATCTCCAATAATCATCGCCACTCCGGCCCCCACAAAAAGCCAGTAGGAGACTTGAGCGCATTTATTGCCCTTCATGCGACTTAAACTGAAGGCCATCGCTACAGGAATCGCCGTTGCTAATCCCTTCATAGTATTGTTTCCAAACCCACTCATTTCCTTATGTCCGGGCGCATTTTCTTTTTGAAGTGCCTCTTGGGCATTTCTCATGTAGCAATCTCTATCTCCGTTACAGGAAGCTGTCGCTTGCATGACTTGGGCCGTTTCATCAGACGTGAGGCAACGATTTAATTCGCTATTAAAAGTTTGGCCAGTTGGGCACCCGGCCCCATAAGCATTTTGCTGATGGATCCCGAGACTCTGGCCAAGAGGGGCGACGAGAAGTTCGAAGGAAATAAGAAGTGTCATAAGATTAAAGAGCAGTCTCATGGGTCCTCACAAAGTTCAGATGAATCAAGTTATTATAACTCTTGAATGATCCTCACCCCCACAACACAGTTTTCCTTGGAGGTAAGACCTCTTTCAAAGATCGATCAAATCTCATTAATTACATATACTTGGCTGAATATTTTACAGTAGGCGATTGGCCATGAAGTGGATAAAATCGTGACCTTAAAAGTTGGCATTTATGAAAACGTTGATAATTCTTTGCACTCTTATTTTTTCTCAAGGGCTTTTCGCTCTAGAACTAAAAGTGGGAGACATTCTTCTTCAACCACTTTCTTGTTGGTCCTGTAGTCTTATTGAGGCCCAGGAAAGATCCATCTACTCTCACGTGGCGATGGTGATTGAAACGCATCCAGAGGTGAAAGTCGCTGAGGCCTTAGGGAAAGTAAGAACGCTTAGTCTTACTGAGTACAATGCTCGCACAGAAAAAGGGAGCCGCTTATCGGTTCGACGATTGCGCCGGGATGATGCAGTTGAATTTTTAGAAAATCACAAAATTGAATTTAAAAAATACTACGAGGAATCATTTTCTGGTCTTGATTATGATCACGATTTCCTTTGGAACAACTTAGATCAAAATGGTTTTGAGAAACTTTATTGTTCTGAATTTATTTCTAAAATGTACCTTGGTTTTTTAAAGATAGAAATTCCCATTAAGAGAATGAAGTTTGATGTGAACCGTGATGAGTGGATAAAATATTTTCGCGGGAATCCTCCAGATGGAGAGTGGGGGAATTCTCCTGCCACGTTTGAAAAATCAGATCTCTTTTATGAGGTCGGTGAACTATGAAGTTGTGGATTGAAAAAATTCACTTGGATCTAAAGGTTAATTGGAAGCTCTCAAGAAATCAGACGACCTTTAAAGAAAACTTCATCGTTCATTTAGAAACCGGCGATGGCCACTTCACCTCAGAAATAGCACCAAATATTCGTTATGGTGAAACGATCAATAATATTTCAAAAGAATTCGAAGACTATGTGGGATCGATCGATCTTAAAAAAATTGATTCGATCATTTCTTTAAGTGACTCACTTGTCGCTATTAAATTGCACGCTCTTCGTTTTGGGCTTGAGTCCGTCTTTTTGTCATATCTTGCTAAAAAAGAGGGAAAAAATCTCTCTTCCTATTTAAATCTTCCTGCTCCGAAAAGTGTGGCGACTTCTTTTTCGATGCCCATTATTCCTGTTAATGAAATTGAAGTGTATTTAAAACCTCTTGGCCGATTTTCTTCATTGAAAATTAAAGTTAACGCTGAGACTGGTGTGGATATGCTTCAAGAAATTCGAAGATACACGGATGCCAAACTTCGAGTTGATGCAAATGAAGGATGGAGTCATTTTGAGGAGTACTTAAAATTTGAAAAGTCACTCGATGGGATGAATATCGAACTCATTGAACAACCTTTTCCTTCTTCCATGCATGAAGAATATAAAGAGTTAAAAAAGTTCACTCCCTATAAGCTCCTTGCAGATGAGTCCATCGAGGACGTTGGAGATTTTAGTGAGCTCTCTAAGCAGTTTCATGCCATGAATATTAAGCTTATGAAAACAGGATCTCTTTTGAAAGCGAGAGATCTTCTCATGGAAGCTAAAAAATTTGGATTAGAGTCTATGATGGGTTGTATGATCGAAACCACTATTGGAATTTCTTACGGAATGCTCTTCTCGGGAATGGTTGAGTACGTGGATTTGGATGGGTTTTTACTGGTGAAAAATGAACCCTTCCACCTCGTAAGTGAGGCAGAAGGGCAATTAACTTTATCTTAGTGGTGACCGTGTCCGTGAGCGCCGTGAGCATGGCCATGGCTCATTTCTTCTGCAGTAGCTGGACGCATACCGATGATTTCAACATCAAAGAATAAATCTTTTCCGGCCATAGGATGATTTCCATCAACTGTCACCTCATCAGTTTCAATCGCCATAATGGTGAAAACTGGTGAGTGATGATCATTATTTACTTGAAACTGATCTCCAACTTGAAGGTCAGCATCAGGTGGGAATTGAGTTCTTTTAACTTTAACGACGAGTTCAGGATTAATATCGCCGTAAGCATCAGCGGCCTTCACTTCAATTTTACGCTTATCACCAATATTCATAAGAGCAATGACACTCTCAAGACCAGGAATGATTTGCTGAGTTCCTTCAAGAAAATAAAGGGGCTCATCACCAATCGACGAATCCAAAGTTGTTCCAGTCTTATCTGTGAGGGTGTAATGAAAGCCAATAACACGTTTCATAAAAACTCCAAATTTAGGGTCAGTTAACTTTTCTGACTATTGATAAACATAATTCTTTATTTTGTGATCTTCTTTCTATCTCGGAGGCCGTTAGTTTGGCAAATACATTAGATACTGCGTTAAATGCATCATTTGAGGACTCAAATCGCCGTTCTAAAGGAAGGTCAATAGAGAACGTTTCAATTAAGTCGGCCCAGAATTTCTCTTCAACAGCGGCAACAGCTACGTAATGATGGTCAGAAGTTCGGTAGAGAGAGTAGCATGGGTACGCCCCATTATGGAGAAATTTTGTCTTTTTTTGGTCTCGAAGTGTTTTTGACCAAAAAGGGTGAAGTATATTATCGGCCGTATCGTGAAGATAACTGACTGATTTAACAAATATGCCTTTTCTCATGGATTCAATCATATTGGCGAGTAATTGGGTGGCGACTTGCTGACCGAAAGCGATGCCCGCCACAGGCATGAAGGGAGGATCAACGACCTGTTTTTCCTTTTGAGCGACATGAAGAGAAAGATATCCTGAGATCGCAAGTGCATTGAGATCGTGCATCGCCTTGTTGTGAGTGGAGGAAGCCTCTAATTCAACCACGGCCATGGGGAATTCTTTGAGCTCCTCGTCCGTGAGACCCAAGTTTATTTTGAGCTTTGATCCAAGTGATAAGATCATTCCTGCCGAGCCATCAATAAGTTCTCTTATTTGTTTTTTGATGTCGGGAGATTTAAAGTCGAGGCGGACAATTTTTTTATTTTTATTTAATTCCTCATACCAATTTTCAAAACTTCGATCAAACTCAGAAAACATTCCTGAAAGGAAGGGATCCTTGTGTTTTATATCCTCAATCTTTATCACTTCTGCTCCTAGATCGGAGAGAATTTTTCCCGCCAATGGTCCTGGGAGACGATGAGTGAAGTCGATGATTTTTAGTCCCTCAAGCATTGGTTTCATCCTTCGATTTAAAAAGATTTCTAAAATTTTCAAACCCTACGGCATTCACTTCGCAAGAACTTGCACTACAGATTTGAAACGATTCATCTTTTCTTTGGTGATAATCGAGAATGAAGCGGGAGAAGAAATGTGAACGCATTTCAAGAAATTCTGATTTTTCAATCCATTCAAAAGGAACTTCAACTTTTCTAAAAATAATAGTTGGATAGGTGAGCGCTCTCAATCCCTCGCCATGCCCGAGTGGGTTAGAGAGAACAAATTGAGAGAACTCTGGATATTTTTCCTTAAAAATTTCAGTTGGTGAGAACTCTGGTTTAAAGACACTTAATCTTGTTAATTGAAGAAGAAGAGTGGCACAAGAAGAGCGGTAAGATTGATCATATAAAGGGGCCTGTAAATTACTTACTCCGAGGGTTGGTTTTGAAATGGCCGTCACAAAGACTTCCCCATTATGAATGAAGTTTTGAACAATAAAGTCTAGGGAGTCGAGTGCATTGTTTTTAAAGATATCATTTCCCGTGATTTCATAGAGTCGAAGCTGAGAGTCAGAAAAATTCACGTAGTCTTCAAGATATAGGGATTGATTCTCTAGTGAGTTTGTATGACGTAAAACGTGCCTTCCATTAGAGTCAGTTGAGATGAATTGTTGAATACAGCCTTCAATCATTCCCTTAATAAGTTCGAAAGCCTGATTTTGTATCACATCAATTGAACAATACTGAACCACATCACAAAGAGCGGAGAGAAGCATGTAGTTCCAGCTTGATAACCCTTTTCTATCTGTCGCTGGTGGAATTCTAAGTTTACGGTGTTCAAGGAGTCTTCGTCTGATTTCTCGAACTTCTTGCCAACCTTCTTGAGTGTAAAACTGAGACTTCTTTTCTGGATTGAGTGAAAGGACATTGAGACCATGTTCAAAATTTCCTTTCTCGGTGATATTAAACCAATCCAGATACTGCTCAAGTTTAATTTTCTGCTCTGGCGGCGCCTCTTCAAAACTTGATTCAAACTCTTCTTTTGTAAATGTAAAATAAAGTCCCTCTGTTCCTTCACTATCGGCATCTTGAGAACTAAAAAAATAATGTTCGTCAGAAATCATTTCTGTTTTCAGGTAATCGATCGTCTGGAGAATACTATCAAAGACGAGAGGCGAGGGATAAAACTGGCTAAGTTTTGCCAAAACTTTAAGAAGCCCAGCTTGGTCATAAAGCATTTTTTCAAAATGCGGGATCAAGAATTTTTCATCTGTTGAGTAGCGATGAATTCCACCCTTGGCGTGATCATAGATTCCACCCATGAGCATTCTTTCTATTGTTTCTACTACATGTTGCCCTTGCTCCTGCGGAATCATTCCTTCAAGAATTTGTTCAGAGGCCCACTCATAAAAAGGAAAATGTGGAAATTTTGGAGCTTGCCCGTAACCACCATTCTTGTCGTCTTGATAATTTTTGAGCGCATTTATGATGGCCGAGGGAGGAGGAAAGTGACCTTTAAACTCTATTCTTTTCTCAAGTTGATGTGGCCTATTAATAGCCTCACTAAGATTGTGAGCACTTTCATTTATCTGTGAAGGATTTTTACTCCACTCTTCTTGAATATTTTTTAAAACATCCATGAATGAGGGCATTCCCTGCTTAGCCGTTTTAGGAAAGTATGTACCAGCAAAAAATGGTTTTCCTTCTGGAGTTAGAAGAACTGTGAGTGGCCAGCCACCTCGGCCAGTCATAAGTGAGCAAGCTGCTTGATAGTAATGATCGAGATCAGGGTATTCTTCTCGATCTATTTTTATAGAGACAAAATGCTCATTCAGATAATTTGCTGTTGTTTCGTCTTCAAATGATTCATGGGCCATCACATGACACCAATGACAGGAAGAGTAGCCAATCGACAGAAATATGAGTTTATTTAGTTCCTTCGCATTATTAAGGGCTTGTTCGCCATAGGCATACCAATGTATTGGATTTTCCTCATGTTGCTTTAGGTAGAGTGATTTCTCAAAACGTAATTTATTTTCGCTCATAAAACCTCGAAATTTGTTGGATCATGCCAAGATGCTAAAATTGCATTCATAAATCTTCAATGAGTTATCTTAGCTTGGTCAAGGTAATTTGCTTTTCCCGATCGGGTTAGATATAAGCGAGGGAGTATGGAAAAAACGACCGGAGAAGCTATTGTCTCTGAGACACTAGGCGTCTCGGCAGAAGAGAAGAGTGCCCTTAAGGCCCCTTTCTTCTCCAACTACAAAATTCCGCTCTTCTCTTTGATTCTTTTTGGGACATTCGCTCTTCGCGCCCTTTACCCTGAAACTTTTCATTTCGGCTTTAAGCGCCAAAAGAGTTATCGTTTTAAGAGCGATAGTCTGGGTTTCTTTATTGGGGACATCACGTTCTTCATGAATAATTCGTATGATGAGGCCGAAGATCGGATTGTTGAGTTATT
>CAMAYW010000070.1 GCA_945862475.1 Bacteriovorax stolpii | reverse complement strand
ACCCAAAAAGGCTTTAAAATCTTAGATAAAAATGAGGTGCTCTTCTCTAAGGCACTTATCTTTTCCTATTCTGGAGTTTCCTAATTTTTGCTCAAAGTCATGAAAAGTGAAACGAAAGTATAGTGACAGAGCGAAGAAATCTTTTTAACATGTTTCCTCACGCGCCCGTAGCTCAGTTGGTTAGAGTATTACCTTGACATGGTAGGGGTCACAAGTTCGAATCTTGTCGGGCGCACCATTCTTCATTCTCCCTCAATTTAGCCCCAATCTTAATGATTTTCTTTAATTAAATCAGTAACTTCAGCTTCTCTATTTTGGTTCGAGAGTTATCTCAACCCGCATTGACAAATGTTTAAACTTTGTATATACTTACACTGAGGAGATTTACTATGTCTTCAAAGATTCAAAAATGGGGAAATTCTCTCGGAGTCAGAATTCCAAAATCTATCATCGAGAAAGCTGCACTCACAGAAAATTCAGAAGTCGAAATTGAACACAAAGATGGGGCCATCATAATCTTTCCAACTAAAACTCAATACTCGATCAACGATCTTCTCGGAAAAATCACAAAAAATAATATTCATAAAGAAGATGACTTTACTCCAGAAGGGAATGAGGTTTGGTAATGAGCTACACTCCAGATCGCGGTGATATTGTCTGGTTAAACTTTACTCCCCAAGCTGGACATGAACAAAAAGGAACACGCCCTGCCCTGATCCTATCACCAAAAAAATATAACGAGAAAACGGGCCTCGCAGTTTGTTGTCCAATCACGTCCAATATTAAAGGCTATCCTTTTGAAACTATTGTCAGTGGAAAAAAAATTGATGGTGCTGTTCTTTGTGATCATTTGAAGAATCTAGACTGGAAAGTTAGAAAAGCTAAGTTTATTGAGAAGGCCAATCAAGCAGTAATGTCAGAATGTACGGCTAAAATTGCAGCATTAATAATAAATCTCTGATCATACATGAAGTATTTCATACTTTTAATTCTATTAATCTCACTTTCTACAGTCCAAGCAGCCATCGTTTGTCCAGATGAACATTTTCCAGTTAAAGCTCATCCAAGGAATGCATATAGTAGACAGGATGGTACTCAAGTTCGAGCCACCAACGTAAAGGAACAATGTCGCCCCTATCGCAAATTAACAACTCCTATACCTAAATTTTACGCGAGCAAACCAGTAGAATGGCCTATTCCGAATGAAAAATTTAAGGAATGGACACAAGGAGAAGAGATAGAATTAAGACAAATTCTAGGTAAACTTCCAAAAACACTCACTCATATAGGCGAAATCAAATTTCATCGTTCAAATGAAAAATCACCGAATCCAGCTCTAAGCAATAGTGAAAATAAAATTATTGTCATCTATGACAGTATTTCGACTCATGATAAAATCCGTGTCATTGCCCATGAGCTTGCCCATTTCTTATGGGATTCAATGAATATCGATGAAAGAGATGAATATTTTAAATTTGCCCAATGGGAAAAGAGTAAAGATAAAAAGACTATTTCCCTAGTGAGAAAAGACATTTTAATTCCTGATAGCTTTATCGGTCCACATGAAGACTTCTCTAATAATGTGGAACTTTTTCTTTTTCAAAAACAGTCATTAAGTAAACTCCCTGAATTGACACAATATTTGGAGAAAATAATACAATGAAGTTCCTCTACCTATTAATTCTCTGTCTCTCTTGCTCCATATCTCAGAAACAAGAGCAAAAAATCACTTCCTTTTGGGAGATTCTTGAAGGATACGATTCTTCATGGAACAAAGAACAAATTATCTCCAAGTTGGGTGACCCCCAAAAAATTTCCAAGCAAGACAATGAGGATCTTTTGATATATAGATCTCTAAAAACTAATTATCAAATTTGGGCCATCGGGATAACTCCAGAAAACAATGTATCTGGGCTAGCTTATTTCCCAAGCGCTCCGGAAAAAAAATTATACATCTTTGAGGTTGAACAAAGGTGGAAATCTCGAAATTGTGTACACAAGAAGGAGACGAAACTCATCGCAGATAATTTTCAAACAACGCGAACGCTTGAATGTGAGAATGGAAAGAAAATCGTTGAGTACAACAAGTACAACGAAGTCCTTAGCATAAGTGTTAAGTAAAATCTGGCACAGATGTTTGGAGAATAATATTTTTTTCGAATTGAGTAAAAGCTCTTAATATAGACCAATTATCAAAGGATTATAGGATGAACTAGGCAAGCGGTTCTAAAACTCTCTAGTCGGTCGCACCATTTAACCTTAATCTTATTAATCGCGCCCTAATCTTTCTTGCTGCTCTTCATAGACGTCTTCAGTTTCATTGGAATAATAGGATTTATCTTTTTTCGTTTTAAGTAAACCACCCCAATTTATATAGGCATCCCAAGCATTGCCTACTTCTCGCTTAAATTGTTTTCGAGAACCTTTACTGAAGTTCAAATACCTTGGATTTCCGAATCTTAAAACTGGTGGCACGTTCCCAGGTCGTCCGCAACCATCACACATAAACGAGCCCAAAAAGGTAAAAGGCATGGCCGCAGTGGCTGCGGCTGCAGCAGTCACGGCCACAACAGGTGAAGCAATCGCCGTAATAACTTTTAAGCCACCTTTCAACACACCTTTAATGCTCGTTTTTTGTGTACCAATAGGTTCAACGACACAAGTAAAATTTTCGACCGAGGCCATAGCATTCAGAGCGATGTTAACAGATGGAGGCAAATCCTTTGGGTTTCCATCTAATGGATGATCCTCGACGGCCTTGCCATGGAGTCTTACCATTTTGAAGCTGTTAAAAAGTTTTTCATCCCATAATTTTTTATCAATTCCCTCGTCTCCATTAGCATTCTTGTCTGCATAATATTCATTGAGTAATGAAACTTTATTTTGATTCTCCTGATCAATCGTAGAAAGTCGTTTTTGATAATCAGTAATTTGCTCGTTTAAATCACTAATGAGCTGTTTATTTTGGTTCGTTTTATTATCAAGATCTTCCACTTGTTGAAGGATATTTTGAATGTCATCTCTTTTTTTAAACACTTCAGGACTTAATTCCTTCGTGCTCTCTAGATTCTTGGAGAGATTTCTGTAATCGTAAGACAAGGAATTAGGTCCATTCCTTTTTGCTTTATATTTTTTATTATCTTCAGTGAGTTTATTTTTTAATGCCGTTGCATCACTTAGCTTTTTTTGAATTTGAGTCTTTTCATAAGCGAGAGTCTTTTGAAATTTTTCTATTTCCTTTTTCTGGTCTCCTCCGGAGGCGTAGGGACTTGGACCATAATCCCCTTCTTTCGCCCCCTCATAAAAGGGATGCGTGACTTTTACTGCACCTTTAAATTCTTCTTCTCCCAACCACTCTGGTGATTCTTCACCTAAATCACATCTTTTTAGGCCGCGAGAATCTTTTCCATTCAAGAGTTCCTCTCTGATGTATTTTTGAATAAACTCCCCTCTTTTTGCAGCTAACTTCGGAGTCTTATCGTTGTAGAGGTTTCGAGAGGTCTCAATCGTAAAATCTGGGCGCAAACCACTTTTTGCGATCTGACAAATGCGATCAATCATGGTTTCAACTTCTGAGAGATTATTCTCTTCTCCATTCATTGAATGATTGCAGTAGTCTGCTCTATTTTTAAAACCGAGAAGACTTTTTGCTTTCTCTTCAGAATATTGACTATTAACCATATAGGAGCAATCGTTGGTGAAACTGCTGCTAATATTTTTTTCAATACAAAACTCACATTTTTCAGGCTTAAACTCTTTAGGTTCAGGATATTCATCTACTTCTATTGAACAAAAGCTTCCACTTTCTGTTTTAGCGATTACTTCAAGGGGAACGGATTCTACTTCATGAAAACCTTTTGTAAATTCCGGAGATTTAGAAGCTTCAAGGGCGATATCCTTCAGATTAAGGGACCCATCACCTCCGGCATCTTTTTGCTGTTTTACAAATTCTTTTTGGAGTTCATCTAAAAGTTCATTCTCAATTTCTTTCTCAGATTTTGATTGAAAGTCATTCGCATTAATGGAAGATTGAAGCTCAAATCGTCCATCAGACTTAGCCGTGAATTTTTTTCTTTTAAATAACACTTGGACCAATTGACCAATTTTACCTTTTTTAAGTAAGTTCCCCATGAGGGCTTTTTTGTAAGCCTTCGCTTTCGCCTTACATTGTTTTTTATATTCTTTTTTTATCTCAGCTTTTTCATCTGATTTATGCTTAGAAAGACCACCAAGGGAATGATCGTCGCAACTCATTGTTTTGTTCTGTGCTCCCGTACTTTCAACAATGGGATCAACAGAGGAATTACATGCCTCAGTATCAAGAGATACGTCATAAGAACAAGATTGAAATTGATTTGACTGGTTTGGGTTGTGACAAACCATTTCTGCGAATGCTTGAAAAGACATAGTGAAAGAGAGAAATAGACAAATAATTTTTTTCATCATGATGATTAAACTCTTTTCTGTTAGACACTATTCCTTTATCGGCTAAAAGAGCTATTTTCCTGAGTTTTAATATATAGTATTTTCAAGGGGTTAAGCTTAGGCTTCTTAGGGAAGTTAAAGACATTTTGCTACTTTAATCACATAATCGTTCAATGAATTACTCATTTTTACTGTATGTCATTGTCGGCTTTTTTAGTCATGTGACCTTGGCCAAAGTCCAACACACCTACCTGTACTGGTCAAATGAAGATACATCTAGAACTATTACGATCGTTCATCAATCTTAACTTTCAATTAAGGAAGCATCTCTTCATTTGATGACAAATAAAAACAAGAATGTTCCAACGAAAATACAGTCCACTGTTCAATGTTTTAGCGAAATCAATCGCTGTATCCACGAATTTAAACTAACTGATCTTATCCCTGCTAAAGTTTATGAATTTAAAATTTTTAGTGGAAGAAATGAACTCACCGAGAATAAAAAATTTAAAACCCTTCCGGAATCGGCAACTGAACTTACTTTTATTGATGGCGGAGATCTTTCTACCTCAGAGGCTGCTTTTAAATTAATGCAAAAAGCGAGTACTTTTAATCCCGATTTTGTTCTTTTGGGTGGTGATATCGTCTATGACAATGGAGAAATAGATAACGTTGGATTATGGGATACATGGCTTAGTCACTGGGAGAGGGCAATGACCACAAAAGATGGTCATATGATTCCGATTATCGCTGCAATCGGTAATCATGAGGTGAAAGGTGGATGGCATAAAGAACCGAGGGACTCCACTCTCTTTTTGAAATTTTTTCGTCAAGAGGGAGATCAAACTTACTTTTTACGTAAGCTATCTCGTCTTGGAATTCTTATGATTCTCGATAGTGGCCACATCAAAACTCATGACTCACAGATCCCTTGGATAAAAAAGACACTTACAGAGTCAACCTCCGTTCCACTTAAAATGATAGCCTATCATGTTCCCCTTTTTCCGAGCGTAAGATCATCCAATGATCCATGGGTTAGTGAGGGTAAGAAATATTGGCCAAAAGTCTTCGAGGAGAATGGTGCTGATGTCGTTTTTGAGCACCATGATCACGCTCTCAAGAGAACTCATCCCATTAAAGACAATAAGGTTCACCCCAGTGGAGTGATTTATCTTGGTGATGGTTGCATGGGGAAGTCTCCCCGAGATGTTAAGAAGGAATGGTACTTAGCTCAGGCAAAAAGTATTGAGCATTTCTGGCTAGGGAAATTAACCAAAGGTGAATTATATTTAAAAGCGATTGGAGCTAATGGCGAAGTTTTTGATGAAGTTAGGATAAAAACTAAAACCCGTTAATCTCATTTCATGTATAATAAATTCATGAAGATTGCTTTTTTATTAACATTTTTCCTTGTAAGTTGCTCGACGCTTCAAGAAGATCAACATCCCTCTGGTCTTGAAATAAAAGAGATACAACCAAATAAGCTAACCTCTATAACAAAACAAAATCTTCTTCACCTTACTCAAGTTTATGATTTGACCCCATTTCTATTTACGAAATCAGTTCACATTCAGTCACAGATTATTCCCTTCTCTCATCCAACTCTGACGTTAAATACGAAGTATGCGGAATATCCAAATAAGATATTAGCGATTTTTCTTCATGAACAATTCCATTGGTGGATTTTAAAAAATCAAATCAAAACAAATCTTGCGATTGTTGAACTTAAAGCCCTATTTCCAAAGGCCCCTGTAACTCAGAGCTCAGGAAAAGATTCAACATTTACTCATATTATTGTGTGTTATCTTGAATACTCAACCTTAAAATTTCTCATGGGAGATAGGGAGGCGAGAAAGGTCATTAAGGAGTTTATAGAGGTTGACAGGCTTTATCCTTGGATATTTTCAACTATCTTAAAGAATGAAACCAAAATAAAAAAGATTATTCAACGTCAAAAGCTAAATCCGGCGCCCTTGATTTAAAATCCTACAAAAAAGCCATTGCTCTCGCTAGAAAGTAAACTTAAAAATTTATATTGATCACTTGTTTTATCACTCAGAAAATTCGTTCCAACTCCTATCGTGTTAATTTGAACTTTATTGGTATTCATCTCTCTCGCTAATCTAAGAATCTCATAGATATCATCTTTTTTATTGGAATTATGATAAGTCGGAACACCATCTGTCAGTAAGACGATATCCGAAATTGACTGGTAATTTTTTAAAACAAACAACAGAGTATCTCTTGTAGGGGTTCCTCCGGATGGTCTTAAGGAATAAATAAATTCGAAAGCATCCATACGGTTAAGACCTTTAAATTCTTTTGTCGTTTGCCACATTGTTCGAAATGGTGCTCTTTGTCCCAGGGGAAATTGAACTATTTCAATTTTAAAATCACCAGGAAGAGAGGTTAAAAGCATCTTGAGGCCAGCTTTGACCTGAGTCATTCTTTCCTCATCCGTCATTGAGTAAGAGGTATCAATGATAAAAACAATATTTTTCCCCTTAAAATTAAATCCGATGTCAGCATCGAGGCCACCAGGTGTTTTTACTTCCGTTTTGATGGCGGACAATTTTTCGACATTCTCCATAGCGATCGCTAATTTTTTTCTTAGTTCATCGTTCGTTTCTTTCTCAGAGGCTAAATCTTTTTTCAATGCTTCTTTGACTATATCCTCTTTCGGAACTTCAATCGGTTTATTTTTAGGAATAGCGACATATAAAATGATAACAGCACCCAATGCCCCACTTAAAAGATCCAAAAATGAGATCGAAAATAATTCAATCTGCCGTCTTTTTCTCATGGAATTTCAATCTTATTAATCAAATTATCGATAACAAATTCTTTAAGGTCGGAATGAAATCGATCTGACTCTTCCTGTAGCTGATGAACAAACCACATGATGATAATTGATAAAACAAGAGCAACGAGAGTCGTATCGAAGGCGACACCTAAAAGAGACGTGATCTTTTCCATATCACCTGAGTTCGCAATAATAAGTGCTTGGGAGATACCAATCACTGTGCCCACAAACCCAATAGAAGGAATAACCCAAGTCAAATACCTAATGATGGATTGATCACCCTCCGCCTTTTCTTGTGAGACTTCCACTTGAATACTGACGATATCAATTAATTCCGAAAGGGACTTTGAGGTATGAAACTTCGTACATGCTTTTTTTAATAAATCACTTAGGATGTATTTTTCTTTTCTCTCAAATTCGATGAGTTTAAATTTTAGATTGTTGATGTCAGAAGGCATAAAGACAATTTTTTCACCAGTAGGGATCATGTTTAACTTAAACGCCCTCCGTTCGCGGGCGATGATAATTAGTTTCTCTTTAACTTCAAACCAGGCCCAAAAAAATGCCAAATATGTGAGGGATTGAATGTAACCACCATTAATGACATCACCGCCCAACAAAACAAGAATTCTATACAGCGTCGGAGAATCCTCTTTCGTCGTCACGCCAAGCATGATCATACAAATAGCTGTAATCAAAAGTGCAATTCCGCCAGAAATTGTTAAATTCCTAAGGTTTTTCATCTAATCAATCCATGTTATTAGGCTTATACTGGTATCGGTAAAAGCGATGAAAAGCTAAGGAAGTCTATGAAAAAAGTTGAGATCCATCCGGATGCTGTTGAAAAAGTAAAAAAGTTTACTATCAACGATCCCCAATTAGGATTTGGTAAGTATGTTGCTCCCATCATGGTCCAGGCCCTCTATGATCACGGTGATTGGCAACGATTTGATCTTCTCCCCTACGGGCCTCTTCAACTCGATCCCTGTACAAAAGTCCTGCATTATGGTCAGGAAATTTTTGAGGGTATGAAAGTCTTTCGTCACCCTGATGACCGAATCTACATGTTTCGTCCTGAATTGAATGCCAGACGCTTTAATCACTCTGCTAGAAGAATGGCGATGCCAGAAATTCCTGAAGATCTCTTCCTAGAATCATGTGAAACCATGAGTGCTTATTGTAAAAATATAGTGCCAAAAAGACTTGGGGAATCTCTCTATTTAAGGCCATTCATGATTGCGACTGAAGTAGGTCTTGGAATTAAACCAGCGAAGCAATTTTTATTTATTATTGTGGCCTCACCTTCTGGATCTTATTTTGCGGGTGATTCAGTGAAGGTCTATATTGAACGTGATGAAATTCGGTGTGCTCCTGGAGGAATAGGATCAGCAAAGACGGGTGGAAATTATGCCGCAAGTTTAAATTCATACACGAAAACAATAAAGCTTGGATGCGATCAAACAATGTGGCTTGATTCGAATGAACATAAATTCATTGAAGAAATGTCTGGAATGAATTTCTTTGCGGTTATTAACGGTAAACTAGTCACTCCTGCTCTCACTGATACCATTTTGGATGGGGTCACTAGAAAGTCAGTGATTGAAATAGCGAAATCAGAAAATATTCAAGTAGAAGAAAGAAAAGTATCTGTGGATGAGGTCTTAAAACTTATTTCCGAAAACAAATGCACAGAAGCTTTTGTCTGCGGAACAGCTGCAGTCATTGCTCCTATCGCTTCTTTTATGGACAAGGATTTATCTATCCATCGTTTAAAGGAGCCAGCTGGTAAAGTCAGTATGCTACTTCGAGAGAAATTAATTGGCATACAGGCCGGCAGAGAAGAAGCCCCCGAGGGATGGTTGTATCCTATTAGAGATT
>CAMAYW010000069.1 GCA_945862475.1 Bacteriovorax stolpii | reverse complement strand
CTCTCAATGGACTCAAGATGAGAGTCTTTAAGTTTGCCCACCACGATGAGGTGAATTTGGCGGGCCATGACTTAGAAGTAGCCTTTTAGGTCAGATTTATCCGATGAAGTTTGAGTTGGTTTTGCAAAATAAAAATCTTCAGGGATTTTGACCTGAGGGTTTTTGGCATAAACCATATCAAGATCATACACATCACGGGCCGGGCCATTAAACACGTGCACCATGATATCTCCTGTATCAAGAAGAACCCAGTCAGCAGATTCATAACCTTCATAAGAGACGATTTTGGCACCTACGTTTCTGAGACTTGAGGAAATTTCATCAATCATCGCTCGTGTTTGCGTGGCGTTTTGTGCTGTCGCTACCACCGCATAATCAACGAGGGCGGATGATTTTCTCATATCAAAAATCTTTAAATTATCGCCTTTAAAGTTCGCCAGAATCCAAGCGGTCGCCATGGCATGATTTAGTGGAAACTCAAATTGAGAATTTGAGATCACTTTTTTTACTTCATTTTGGATATACTCATTTGCCACGCTTTACCTCATTCTGTTCTTCTTGAATCACTTCTTTGGTTTTTAACATAATTTGCTTAAGGAGATCAATATTGCGTCCTGAGACCCCTGAAATAGGGAGGACCTTTCGATCTAATTGCTCTTCCATACTGGAGCGAAACTTCTCAATCTCTTCTTCAGTCATGGCATCAATTTTAGTTAAGCAGACGATTTCTTTTTTATTTAAAAGATCAGGATTAAATTTTTCAAGCTCTTCTCTGACTGTCATATAGGCTTCAATCGCCTCAAATTCTTCAAGAAACATGGAGCAATCAATGAGATGAACAAGAGCTGACGTTCTTTCAATATGCTTTAAGAATTTAATTCCGAGACCTTTGCCTTCAGCGGCTCCCTCGATGAGTCCAGGGATATCAGTCACCACAATCGTTTTGTCTCCAAGCTCTACAACGCCTAGGTTCGGTTCAAGAGTCGTGAACGGATAGTCAGCAATCTTAGGACGTGCAGCACTGATGGCACTAATAAGAGTCGATTTTCCTGCATTAGGAAGTCCAATCAACGCAATATCTGCGAGAAGCTTTAATTCGAGATGAATAGGAATGGCCGTGCCACCTTCACCATTTTGAGCAAATCTTGGAGTTTGGTGAGTGGACGTTTTAAAGTGGGCGTTTCCAAATCCACCACGTCCACCTTTGGAGGCTTCATAAAGCTGACCATTTTCTGTGATGTCACAAAGAAGAACACCAGTTTCTTTATGATAGATGAGGGTTCCTACGGGAACTTTTAAGATGAGATCATTTCCATTGGCACCAGTCATATTGGAGCCAGCACCATTCTCACCTGGTTCTGCTTTAAATGTTTTTAAACCACGAAAGTGAAGAAGAGTGTTAAGACCTTCGTCACCTTGGAAATAGACATTTCCACCGTGGCCACCGTCGCCACCATCTGGGCCACCTAAAGGGACATATTTTTCACGGCGATAACCAACGAATCCTTTACCGCCGTCACCTGAGATTACTTCAATATCAACTTCATCAATAAACTTCATAAAACCTTCGCGCCTCACGGCCGTATCTAAAAAAGAAAGGGGAGCATTGCTGCTCCCCTTCATTATCGTAATTATCTTTAAAGATCAATTAAGCTGGAACGATAGAAACGATTTTTGTCGTTTTGTTATAGAAACCGAACTTAACTTTACCTGGGCACATAGCATAGATCGTGAAGTCACGACCCATTTTTACGTTAACACCTGGGTGAAATTTTGTACCTTTTTGACGAACGATGATCATACCTGTTTCAACAAGCTCACCACCGAATTTTTTTACACCACGCATTTTTGGGTTAGAGTCACGACCGTTACTGGTACTACCACCCGATTTCTTATGTGCCATATTATAGCTCTCCTAAACTTTGATTAATTAAAATTACTTCTTCTTAGCTTTTGCTTCTGCTTTAGCTACTCCGCCTTGGCCATCATTGATCTCAGTGATCAAAAGACCAGTGAAGCACTGACGGTGACCGTTTTTCTTACGGTAAGCACCTGGCTTACGCTTAAGAACGAGAATTTTACGAGTACGACCTTGCTTAACAACTTTAGCTGTTACTTTAGCGCCGCCAACAACTGGAGCACCAACAAGAGTCTTAGTTCCACCAACGAGGAGAACTTGATCGAAAGTTAGTGTAGAGCCAACTTCTGCTTCAATTCTTTCTACATCGATAAGATCACCAGCTGATAGCTTGTACTGGTGTCCTTTGATTTCAACAACCGTATACATGAGAACTCCTTAAGAGATACCACCTGCCGGGGAGGATTTGAGTCCTGCTTTGTCCCTAGGTGAGTTAAATAAGAAGTCAGTTTTAAGGGGAAAGGCAGTAAAAGTCAAATTTTTGAAGCGGAGAGAAAGCGGTGGTTCGAAAGAGAGTTTTCTCCCTAAATTATAGGTTTTTGATAAAATGGGAACTAATGAGAAAACAAATCTTTAGCCGTATTGATTCAGTGCTTCCAAGATGGGCCGCTCTTTTACCCTATCAAGTGGCCCTGTTATTGTTGAAGCTGATCTTTAAAGTTGGTTTGAGAATAGATGTGTGGAATCGGAACAGTACGAGATGCGGTAGCTTCATTTTTGGAGTGAGTGATCTTGATTTAACTCTTGTTCACGATGGAAATTGTTCTCCTGATTTTATTCGGCATATTTTGAGTATCTCTAAAAAGATTTTCCCCTTTTTGGGTGAAACCAACATTTTTGAGAGACATCACCTGAAGTACATTTTGAGTAAAATGAATTCATTTGAACTCATGCGGGATCCTGAACTCTATCAGCATTTTTCAGAACAAAAAATGTTCTCCTCTGCAGAGAAATTCGTGTTTATAGTGAGAATGCTTTTTTCAGATGCTGACTCCCTTCGAAATGATCCGAAATTGAGGCAGCGAAAATGGTTAGCTCATTTTAAGCTGATTGGTCTTGAAATTAAGGGTCAATCTATTGATTTTGAATTTGTTATAAAGACACTAAAGGAATTATCGTTTCAATCGGCGCGCATAGAGGAATCACTTGAAAAGTGGAGTCAACTTCGTTTAGAGAATGGATTTGATATATACCATGCTCATTTAGGTGAAGGATTCGGGATAATGGCCCCTCATTGTAAACTCTGGTTTCACAAAGAAGAAGACACTTCTTATTTAAAGAATCTTCCCCCACTAGAAAAAGAAATTTTATTAGCTCAAATTGATTGGGAGATTTGCGGGATTTATGCGCAAAAAATGTATCTTCCAAAAAAGCAAAATAAAGAGCACTTAGGAAGGCTTCTTAGAGTTCGAAATATTGTTCAATCAATGGAAGAAGATCAGTGTTTAGATCTTATTATCTGAGGCGACTTTTTCACAGAATTTATAGAATTCTAAATACTCTGGGCAATAGTCTGAAAAATTAATTTCTTTTCTAATTTGATATTCCTCTAGGAACTGAACGAGTGCCCTTCTTGTATTATTTCTATGCTCATTTTCTTCAAGGCTTTCAAGCCAGTTTAGAATTCTTTCAAATTTACTTATTTCATGATCGTAATAGATGTAGATTCCAGTCTTTTCATCTGGCTTAGCCTTCTCTTTCATAAAGGCAAGATCATCTCTAATATACTGCCAGAAATCTTTCGTTAAAACATAACAGGAAAGAAAAGAAGGATCCTTTAAGTATGGGGTATCAAGAAGAACTCTGGTATGACTAAATTGATTTCTAAACTGATCTTTAAGGGCAGTCACTTCCTCAAGAAATTTTCTAAAATTAATGACAGAAAAAGCATTGTAGGTACACATAAAGATCAGCTGAACTTCTTTCACTTCGGTTAGAAAAGTTCTGACATTAGACATGTAATCACTGTAGTTTAAACCAAATCGAATAAATTCTGCATTTTTTCCATACGTATCAACACTCGTATAGAGTTGAAAATCTTTAATCAATTTATTTTCTGTGATGTATTTAATTTCTTCGACGAATTTATTAAACGTGTTTTTAGGAATCCCAAGATTACTGTTAATCGCAAGACTCAATTCAGGCATTGGATGACTTTTAATGTATTCTAAAAATTTAAAAGTGTTTGGATTCAGAAGTGGCTCACCACCTGTGATCCGGAAAACTTTTAAATCTTTTGTTAAATTTGGCCACCACTTCCAAAATGCCTCAACGTAAGGATTGTGTTCATCTTTACTATAGGGAAACATGCCATCATTTCGAAGATAGTCTAAATTAAAGGCTGGCATCGATTCGTAATGGCCATGTTTTAAATATTCGCTCATGAGACCCGAAGAGATGTGAGGAGCGCAGTATCCACATTTAAAATTGCATTCGTTCCCGAAACTCACTTCGAGATATTGAGGATTAACTGATTGATCCCAAGGTTGTTTTGAAATTTCTTTAAGTTTTGGGTACGCCCAATGATCAGCTGATTTAAAAGTACGGTCAGACAGATTGTCTTTGTGGGCATCTTCAATTCTCCAACAGTACTCACATTCCTTGGGTCTTTCTCCCTCGAGCATCATCTTACGGTAAGACTTTTTTGTTTTTGTATTGTGAAGGGCAGAGGGATCCTCATTCAACTCTTCTAGGGGGACCTTGTGTGTCCCAGGGTGATGACAGGAATGAGTTTGGCCATTTTGTAGATGAATCGTGACCTGGAGCCACTTCGCCAAACAAAAGCTAGAAGACACGGCATTAAGTTCATCTCTTACTTCAATTGCACTTTTTTTCATATTCCCTTCCCTGGTATGATCATAAACACTTTAGGGCTTGAGGTCAAAAGTCACAAGGGACGAAATTCAGAAGTTATAAACTGCCGATTGATCTCGTCGGATATATTCGCCTTCAGACTCTCTCAGCTTTTTCCGTTACGGTCAGAATGAAAAAATATTTTCTTGGTGATAAAAAGCTCTCTTTAGAAGTGATTCAGAAATTTGGTGGTAAAGCGCAAAAATTGCATGAGCTTCTTTTGGCCCAATTCTTAGTTCCGAAAGGTTTTGTTCTCACTGAGATAGAGGATATTTCAGAGGAAGATATTGATCAGATAGGTGGATTTCCTGTGGCCGTGAGATCAAGCGGTGCACTTGAGGATCTCGGGCAAGCTAGTTTTGCTGGCCAATACGAAACCTTTCTCAATGTAGAAGGGATGAAAGAATTAAAAGAAAGAGTCAAAGAGTGTTTTGATTCTCGGAACTCCGATAGAGTAAAGGATTATCTCAAAACGAAGAATATCACTTGGTCAGATGAGACGCTTAAGATGAGTGTTTTAGTTCAAAAAATGGTAACCTCCAAGATATCAGGAGTGCTTTTTACCATCAATCCACTGACCGGGATTGAAGAGGAAATGTATGTTGAATTTTGTGAAGGTCTTGGGGAAAGATTAGTTTCAGGACATGTCACACCGACTCAGATTGTCTATCATTGGCGAATCGATAAAAAGCAATTCGAAAGAATAAATTCAGAAAAGACTCATATTAATGATGAAGAGCTTAAAAGATTGATTAAAGAAGCTTCAAAAATCCAAGCTCACTTTGGCCATCCTCAAGACATTGAGTGGGCGATTGATGGCAAAGGTGAGCTCTACATTTTGCAATCTCGCCCAATCACAACATTTTTACCCCGATCAGATACGCCTGAACTTACGAATGCAGATTTAAAAGATGGTGGTATCTCTGCTAGGGTTTGCACTCCTTTCATGTTTTCTGCGTATAGAGAGGCGCTTGAATACTCGATGGGTGACTATTTCAAAAACATCAATCTCATTAGTAATGATGAAAAGATCCAGTGGATTCATTATCATTACGGAAGAGTGTACTGGAACGCAGAAGCTGTTAAAAATGGCCTTAAGAAAATACCTGATTTTAGAGAAGAGGATTTTGATAGGGATTTAGGTGTTCAAAAAGAATACGGGGAGTGTGGACCTCATTACACAAAACTAACTCTTCAGTCTCTGATTGATGCCCTTCCTGTTTTAATTGGCTTGAAGCGCGAGTATATGAATTGCAAAAATATGATCGAATTATTTCGAACAAAATTTGAAAGACAAGATTCAATCCTGAAGCTTCCACTGAAAAATCTTCATGACCTTAGCGATGAGGAGTTTCAAGAATGGTTTTTTAAAGTGATCCTTTTTCAAAATGAAACAGAAAAGAATTACTTTCGTACCATCTACAACAATTCAAACTTTCAAACGGAATACAAATCTTTCATTAAAAAAAATCGAGACTACGCGTTTGGTGATGAAATTGACCTTATGAGTGAACTTGAAGGAGTCGCTCATCTTGATGTTCAAAGTGGTCTTTCCATCTTAAGAAACTCAGCAGATTTATATGGTTTTGAATCAGATAAGTATCTTTCAGAGCGAGAAAAATTTTTATCGATTCATTACCATCATGGCCCAGCTGAGCTTGACCTTTCTGTTCCAAGGTGGGGAGAAAAAAAAGAATGGGTCGATGATCTCGTAAGAGGATATCGTCCTATTAGTGTAGGCATAAAAGATAAGTTCCTAAAAGCATTTGAAAAGCTCTCTGGAAATTTAAATTTTTTTAGTCGTAGAAAGTTTATGAAATTAACAATGGAGTCGAGAGAATTCTTGCGCTTGAGGGAAGAAATGAGAACTTACTCAACGAGGGCCTACTATCTTTTAAGACTAGGGTTAATTGAATTCTCAAATCGCATGGGACTCACTGAAAAAGAAGTTTTCATGCTCGATATTATGGAGATTAGAGAAAAACTAGGAAACAGCAGAAGTGAATTTCCTGATACACAAAAAAGAATGCTCTATTATGAAGGCTATCGTCACTTTACACCTCCCAATGATTTCGGGGGAAGTATCATGCGAGCGAGTATTCTTCAAGAGGGAGACCTTAAGGGCGTTGGATGCAGTCCAGGTGTTTTTACTGGTACAGCAAGAGTCATTTTAAATATTCATGAGACACTTCATTTAACGAAAGAAGACATTCTTGTTACGGCGTTTACGGATCCCGGCTGGACACCTGTACTTGCTAGAGTGGGAGGAGTCGTAACGGAGGTAGGAGGCCTTCTATCACATGCAGCTGTGATAGGAAGAGAGTATGGGATTCCTGCGATTTTAAATTTAAATCAAGCGACCAAACTTATTAAGGATGGAGACAAAATTAGAATAGACGGTAAAACGGGAGTGCTTGAGATTCTAGAAAAAAGTTCTTAATGAAATTCCAATATCTGTTGTGACGAGTTTTTGCGCTAGATTATCAGTTGAGTCACCTTTTGAAATGGGTGAAAATCCAAACGCCTCTACCTCTGTACTTTTAGTGATACTGTAAGTTCCTTTGGCAATCAAATAACTAAACCCTGATTTTATATCGTTTACGAGAGTTCCGCTCACTTTCACGAGAGGATGAACTTCATACACATTGGCCAAAGCTGCAAAATACTCAGTCGGCAAGAACCTTGTAAAGGTTCCTGGATTAGCGTAATCATCTTGTTTTTGATATCCGCCTTCAAAACGGAGGTGCCACTTTGAAGTTAATTGTCGGTCGTATCCAACTAAAACATCCCAAAGATGAACAGATGCTTCAGGGGTAATGAGCTCCGTTTGGTATAAGAATTGAAAAAACATCAAAGACTCTTCGAACTGATAACTCACTTGAGAACCAATTTTATTTCGACTTTGATCTTCACCCAAAACATAATCAATCTGAAGTTTGTCCGTAGGCTGTAATTCACCATGAATCCACAACGTTCTATTAATCGCTCCGTCATAATTCTCTATTCTCTTATCGCCAAGAAAAAGAAATTGAATCATGTGATTATCTTTAACAAAAAAAGTAAAAGAAACGCCGTCGTTCCCTTGAGCGACTTGAGATGTTGAAGTGAGGGCCGTGGGTTGGTTAAAGGGATTAATGGGATTAAAAATTTCTCCCAGACCATAATTAACATAAAGTCGACCAAGCATGAACCGCTGATCCTCATCATCCCATTCATAATAAAATTTGTTCAGTATGGATTCAGTCTGATGTGTGCCACTTTGTTCAATATGCTGCATTTGAAAAATATCACGGGCAACTAAGCGATTAGGAAATGTAAAAATTTTTGTGGCAAAATAAGGATCTCTCTCAAAGGGACCCAGTGGAGCTGGATCATAAAGATTGGATTCACTATAACGAGCAAACCAATTCGCCTCAATTCGAGATTCTCCAAACTCGACTTTTCCGTGAAGATTTCCATAAACAAGATAAAAGTTTTCTTGGTCCCAATCTTGAAAAAGAGGAGCCTCTTTGGCGACAGGATTATTCGTAGAATTTCTGACTTGTCCCTCAAGGTTTCCTGAGATCTCAGTTTCAACGGCAAAAGCCGTGCACAGATTGAAAACGATGACTAAAAAAAACATGATTCTCATTAATTTCCTGTTAGATTCATTTGTGAGAAGTGATTAGACTTAAATTTAACATTGAATTTAATGGATTTGTAATCAATCACCGTTTTTTTAGTTTTATCATCTTCAGGAATCATTTCCCAATGAGTGGGAACTTTATGTCCGTCAAATGTTTTAATCTGGCTGAAGTAAAGAGTCCTTTTTAGTTTTCCTTCCTTATCAAAATATTTATACTTGCGAGGAAGGCAGTCTTCTTTGGAAGCATAAGTCACGATCCGGGGCCACATGACTTTTGAGTTAGATTTAGCAATATTTTCAATCACCTTATATTTCTCCTCATCTTTAGAGAAGGTATGATTGTAATCTTCGGCCATTGAAGAAGCTTTCAAAACGTCATCATTGGTAAAATCAGAACCCATCCAACTAGCAAGTAGCATTGAGGAAGAGACGGCAACTTTTCTTTTGAGCTTTGGAAAATAATTCCACATGTTATTATCAATTCTTAGAGTTCTGATGCCTTTTTCTTTTGCTGGTGACAAGATCGTCGAGAGAGCTTCTTTTTTTCCTTCAACATCCGATTCTATCTCAAGACTTCTAGTCCAATTTGGAGTCTGAATGGTCATGATCATTTCAGAGTGAGAGCGATCTCCACGCATTTGAGTCTCTGAATATTTTAGCCATTTGTCTGCGCTATTAGCATTTACTCCAAGTGCGATACAAAAAACGAGATCCTTTCGTAGAATATGTTTAAGCATGATGATTCCTTGTCTCTGAAAT
>CAMAYW010000068.1 GCA_945862475.1 Bacteriovorax stolpii | reverse complement strand
ACACTCCTTCTGACGATGAAATGCTTCCTGAAGATGAACAAGAAGATATCGTTAACCATGATCCAGTCAGAACTCGGGTCGATATGATGGACGGAAGACCTCAGCAAAGAAATGATGGCCGCCGTGACAATCGTGGGCCACAGAGATCTCAGCAAAGAAATGATCAAAGGCGATCAAGACCTGATAACAGAGGTCCAAATCAAGGCAGAAACAGGCCTCCGAGATAATCCATGAGGATTCTCCACACATCAGATTGGCATCTTGGAAAGAGACTCTACAAATTAGACCGCTCTCCCGAGCATGAACTTTTCCTGGATTGGCTTCTTAAGACCCTTATCGATCAAAAGGTAGATCTTCTCCTCATTGCTGGAGATATCTTTGATACGCCGACTCCTCCTCACCAAAGTTTAGAGCTCTTCTATAATTTTCTTTACCGAGTTTCGAAAGAAACCAAGGCCGAAGTTTTTATGATTGCTGGGAATCATGATTCAGGCCTTCTTCTCGAAGCCCCGGCAAAAATTCTCGAAGGCCACAGAGTCAGAGTATGGGGAAAATTATCATCCTCGATAAGTGATCATTGGATTCGATTTCAAAATATTGATATTTGTGCTCTTCCTTTTTTTCGATCTTATGAGTTACTCGCAGACGGTGAGGGAGATGCACTTAGTGCCATAAGAAATTACATTACAAAACCAAAAGAAAGACCTCAACTTTTGATGCTTCACCATTTAGCGGGCATTCATGAAGCAGGAGGATCGGAGCAAGTGATCACCTTAAGTGGAGTGGATTCTATTCCAACTGAGGACTTAAAAATTTTTGATTATGTGGCCTTGGGACATATCCATAAGCCGCAAAAAATAGCTCCCCAATCTTACTACTCTGGATCCCCTCTCCTTCTTCGGTTTTCAGAGACGACTAAAAAATCAGTGATTCTCATCGAAGAAGAGGCGGGACAACTTCATCCAAGAACTCTCCCCATACCTGTATTTAGGGATTTCTTCACCATTAAAACTAATGAAAAAGAGTATCAATCAGAATTGGAGAATATTCAGTCAACTTCGACACTAACTCCCATGGTGGAGGTTCAAATTGAACTCGCGAGCCCCAAAGTTGGATTAATTGATCACATCAAAGAAATTCTGCAAAAGAAAAACATGGAACTCCTCTCCTATCAGCCGCTCTTTTTGACTGGTGAAAAAAAAGAAAAGCGATCCGATAAAATATTTAAACTTAGTCCCTTAGAACTTTTTGAAGAATTTTATATGACTAAGTTTCCTGAGTCCGAGGGTCTTCCAGTGGATTTAAAAGAAGACTTCACAAAACTACTAGAAAAGGTGAAAGATGCGCATTCTTCGCCTAAAAATTAAAAATATCGCCTCCTTAAAGGGAGATCATGAGATTGATTTCCAAGAAATTCAAAAAGAAGGGCATCTCTTTGCCATCACCGGGGAAACAGGAGCAGGAAAATCGACCATTTTAAATTCCATTGGTCTCGCTCTCTATGGACAAGTCTATAAAAAAAACGTCAATCAAATGGATGTCGTAACTCTAGGCGAGAAGGATGGGATCATTGAACTCATCTTCCAAGTAAAAGGTAAATATTATCTGGCCGACTGGAGAGCAAAAGTTAAAAAGAGTAACGGTGAAGCCTATGCTACTCCACAGCCACCTGTAAGAAATCTCTATCAACTTAATGGGCCTCATTTTCATGAGACAAAAACGATCTCACCAGTAAATGCAGAATCACTTCTTAATCTTGATTTTGATCAATTTTGTAAATGCATTATTCTTAACCAGGGTGAATTTGCTAAGTTTCTAACGAGTTCATTTACGGACAGAAAAGACATCTTAGAGAAACTTTATTCCGGTGAAGTGATCGAAAGCATGGGCCGGGAGCTAAAGGGAGAAGTTGAGTTTCTTGAGAAAGAAAAAAGAGAAATAGAAATCAAGATGAGTGAGCTAAAGGGAGATGAACTTTCTGGAGAAATTTTAAAGCACGAAAAACAAAAACTTCATGCAAAGTTTACTAACGAAGAAGACATCTTTAAAAATATTGAAAAAGCTGAGCGTCACTTTTCAAGTCTCACCTCTTATTTTGAAAAATATCAAGATAATGAACGAAAAAAAGAACATCTAAAAGAGGAGATATCAAAAGAGACGAGCTCCTTTAATTTGATCTTGAAAAAGACTGAAGAAATAAACCAAAGACGACAAATCATACAGTCAGAACAAGAAAAGAAAACACCAAAGCTTCAGATTCTTATGAAAAAAGAAGAGGAGCTTAGGCATTACGAAGAACAAAGAGGCAGGATTAACACTCGCTCTAAAGACACTGAAAACTCCTTAGAAGAAATATCCAGAAAAATAAATCGTCTCGACGAGGAAAAAGTTCTCTGGAATGATAAAACCAAATCACTAGAATCAATGATTCAATCCCCGATCCTTATTCTTAAAACTCTAAAAGATGAGGCCGAAAGACTTTTTGATACTTATTCAAGACTTGAGCTTCAAACCCAGGAAAGTAAGGGGAAGGAAGAAAGACTCAAAGAATTGGAAGAGTCTGGAAAAAACCAGAGAAGTCACGTCCAACAAATAACCCAAGAACTCCAAGAGATTCCGGAAAACCTAAAAGAAAAAGAAGAAAAACTCCTTCAATTAATAAAATCACATCAAGACAAAAAAGATGAAATTGAAAGGCAGAAGATTCAGTCCCAAGAACTCAATCAACAGATCAAAACACTTGAGGATTCTCGTGAGAGTTATCTATCTGAGTTAAAAGTGACTCAAGAGAAAATAGAAATTTTAACCACTAACCTCGCTCCCCTAGAAGCGACTCTTAAAATCCAAGCTGTTATTAATGCCTCGGAAATTTGTGTTGATCATGCACTTTTGAATAAAGAGAATGTATGCCCCGTTTGCTTGACTGATGTTACTCAAAATAGATGGATTGAACTAAAAAATATTTTAGACCAAACGAATTTAAAAGGCATTCGAGAAAAATTTAAAGATCTTTCATCTCACCTTGAAAAAGCTCAACATACTGAAAAATTTCTCTCGCTTCAGATTCAAAAAGATGAAGAAAGTCTTTTATTAAAAAAGAAGTCTCGAACTTTATTGAACGAAGCACTCTCTCAAGAGGCTCCAGAGAAAGAAGATATTGACCAAGATCTTCAGGTGTTAAGAAAACAATCCTGGAAACGAGATGAACTCCAAAAAGATCTCACGAGAAAAACAGAAGAATTGAATAAAACAATCGATTTATTTAAAAAATTAAGAAACGACACCCTTCTATTACAGACGAATCTCCAGCAGGACAAAAAGGTTCTCGATTTGATCCATGAAAAATTTAAAGTCATTCTTCCTCATCTCACTTCTGATGGAATAAGAGAGCTTAAAGTTGAATTCAAACATTTTATGGCCTACTTAGAGACGGAAGCCCATTTGTTGCGCCTTACTAATGAAATCGAACTTCATTCCGTTATGCTTAAAAAACTTAAGTCTCAGTTGTCAGAACAAAATGCCGAGAAAGAACAAGTTGATAAAAAAATTGAGGCGATCCAATCGGAACTTCTCACTGAACTTAAAGGTGAAAAAGCTTCAGATCTCATTCAAAAAATTCAAATAAGTGTTAATCAGATTTCACATGAATGGACAAAGCAACAAGAAGAGCAAAAAAAGAAAGAACTTCTCATCAAGGATGCTCAAGGGCGTTTTTCTCAAATGGAGGAACTTTCAAAAGATTTTGAATTACAATTTTCCCGAGAAAAACATCAATTTAATGAAGTGATACTTAAAGACTGCGGGCCTCAGCTAATAAAGATAGGGCCTGTTTCACTTCAATTAAATTCTGGGCCAGAACTCTTTATTCCTCTGAAAGACTTAATTAAAAGTGAGAAAGATCATTTTAGATCTCTTTCCAATGAATCGAGGATGAATTTTGCGAGTATTTCTACAAGGCTCACAGAATGGGAAAAGGTTCAGGATAAAATTCAATTGTTTGAAATGCAATTTAACGACCTTTCTCTAAAACTTGCGAGGAAGATGCGACTCTTTGAAGTCCTAGGAAAAGATGAGCTTCGTAGTTTTGTTCTTGCTCTTGTTGAGGAAGGACTTATTCAACAAACAAACGAAGAGCTTCAAAAACTTTGTCAAGGCCGCTACGAAATCATTCATCAAACAAAATCAATGAAAATGACTCCTGAGTTTTATATTTTGGATAAATACCGAGAGGGAGGAAAAAGAAAGATCTCAACTCTCTCTGGGGGAGAAACCTTCATGGTGTCCCTCGCGATGGCCCTTGGTCTTGCTGAAATGACTCGCGGACAAGCTGAAATTGATTCCTTGTTTATTGATGAGGGTTTTGGAACTCTTGATCAGGAATCTCTTGAAGATGTCCTCGATATGCTTCAGCAGATTCAAACTCGCGGTCTTACCGTGGGGATCATCTCCCACATAAAAACGCTCACCAATGCATTACCAGTCAATTTAGTTTTGAATAAGCGAAGTGACGGCACTTCTTCAATTACCTATCGGAATAACTAGTCAATCCTAATGAAGATTTGAGTCCAATAAGGAGTTCCCAGAAAACTCTTTTCAACGGCAATTCCCGTATGAGTCCAGTTAGGATTTTCAATTTCTGCCTTATGACTAGATGAACTTAACCATGAAGATAAAACTGAACCTGCAGTTTCCTGACCTTTGGCAACGATCTCTCCACATGCGGAAGAGCCTAATGAGACCTGGATGTTATTGCATCTGAAACTCATTCCAAAATGGCCAAAGGGAGTGAGTCCTCTTGCCATGTTTGTAGCATGCTCTCCCGCTTGTTCTTCAATAACAACGGAATAAGTTAGTGGTCTTAAACCTAAACTAACACGATGATTATTCATCGCCTCAAAATATTGATTCGCAGAAAGAACATCAACACTCCTTTCTAAACCGTCTCCTCCGGAGCTTTTGCCACAAGAGAATGAAAAAACGAGAAGAGCTAAAATTAAAAAATGTTTCATACCTATATTTCTACTAACAAACAAAGCGCACCTACAAGGAAGAAATGAGAGTAAAAAAATGAGAACCTTGAGGGTTCTGTCTTAACCATATGTTACCCAGTGCTGCGACGCGCAAGTGTTTAATAAAATGAGAAATCTTTAAGTGAATCTCATTCACAAAAGACTCTTACTTGACCTAAACTGGGCCCTCTCAAATACTCCTCGAGGAATAAACAATGAAGCCGTCTGTTTTTATAATACTTTATATTATTTCTTTGAATATCTGGTCTTCCCCACTGCATCTAGATCTTGAAATGAGTTCAAACGAATACAGAGTACTATTAAAAAAATTGAAAACTAATAACCTCATTGGTGATGAAAAAGATGACCCCGCTATTGCAGAGGCCTTAAAACTAGGCGAGAGACTTTCGAAATGGATTTCTGTCGTGAATTCCACTAGACCCATTGAAAGAGCGATTCGCCTTACTTCAGAGGCCACTCGAAGAGGGATTCCTATTGATCAACCAAACAGATACTCTCCAGAAATTATAAAGCTTGAAACGAGAAAAATACTTTCTGATCTTCCGATCGATATGAAGTCAGTTCTTCTTTCCAGTGAAGACTTACCTTATGACATTCCCTTAGATGATGAGACCTTTATCCTCTACGCAAGAAAAGTTGATCGAAATTACCAATCGGCGGCGAGATATAAATCTGTCGATAAGTTCAGATCCTACTACATCCGAGCGGCCACAAAAGATGTCCGTGGTTATTATTACCTAAAAATAAATAACATCACGGAAGTGGAACTGCGAAATGCTCAATCCATTCCTGAAAGCAAAATAAATCCCATTAAAGAGGCACTATCATTAATTTGTTTTAACACTGAAGATGATTTAAGCTCTTGCCAAGAGAGAGTTCACTCGGCTTACAAGAACAACTCTCTTTCACAGCTCTACGAAAAATATCACCCTCGAGCAAAAAAAATCTGGAGTGATTTTTTTAAAATACCAAGTCATGCCGTAAGGAAGGATGTTCGTTGGTCTAGTACTAAAACAGTTGTCCCTTTCAATAATCCAGAAATTCCGAAGTTCGGTCCCTACTTAAGGGATAACATCGAGGATGAGTTTAAATGGAATGGCTGGGGACTAAAGTTATCCTTCGGTCGTTATCCAGGAGGCCCATTATTGAAGTTTGAACCTGGAGTTGTTCCGCACGTGAATGGCCTTGGGGGCAATGAAATTGTGATGGATGCAAATCAACCCATTGAAGAATACGAATCTCAGTGGACCATTCGTCATGAGTTTGGACACGTCTTGGGGCTACCTGATTGCTACCATGAGTTCTACGACATGGAATCGAACACATACGTTAATTACCAGCTTGATATTACTGATCTTATGTGTTCTAGAGCTGGAAATATGAAAGAGAGAATCTTTAAAGAATTAGAAAAGGCCTACGCAAAATGAAATTCATCCTACTGGTACTTCTATTATCACTCACCGCTTTCTCCCATGATGATCATGACTGGAGAACTGACTATGAGGCGTACTTAAGTGTTTCCTCTGAACCGATGGTGTTTCCAAAGACCCTTGGACGATCCAAAAAAAGAATTGATCTCAACGAATTTAAAAAGAACCTTGTCACCCTTTCAAAGATTGAGCGTGGTTCAACTGCAAACCTTGATATAACAAGAAGTTTTTTGTCAGAGGAATATAAAAAGATTGGATTTGAAGTGTCCCTTCAACCTTTCGGTAGTGGAACAAATTTTATTGCTGAAAAAAAAGGAACCTCATCTCCAGAAAAAATCCTTATTCTCTCCTCTCATATTGATTCCGTTGGAAATAAAGGCGCCAATGACAATGGTACGGGAACAATTGGAGTTCTTGCCGTTTCTCAAGAACTAGCAAAAAATAATTATCCCTATACCATTCGTGTTTTGGGCTTTGACCGCGAGGAAAAGGGTCTAGTGGGTTCGGATGCCTATGTAGCGACGATTAAAAACAAAGCACAAATTATTGGGAACATTAATTTTGAGATGATGGGGTTTCATCGTAAAAATGATGGTGGATTTCATGTCATTGACTGCGAACGCCCCTTTTTATTAGGCACACCTTCGGAGAAGTTATCCCTCGAGATAAAAAATTCTATTTCAAAACTTGGACTTCCTTTAAAGGTCGTTAAGGCCTGTACCAATCGCTCTGATCATGCCTCTTTTTGGAGAGCAAAAATTCCAGCGATCGTGATTTCAGAGAATTTTTTCGGTGGAGACGCTGATCCTTGCTATCACTCGAAATGTGATATCGTCGATGAAAGGCTTAACTATTCCTACATGGAAAGTATTATGGAAGCCGTCCTAGACGCCACAGAGGCGCTTCTTCAGAATTAAAAGTCTGTAATATTAAGCCCTTAAGTCTATTTATCGACTTAAGAGATGGGGACAATGATCCGATAAGACATCCATGAAAGTCTTGTCGGTCATACTAATATTCATCTTTTCACAAACTCTTTTAGCTAAAGAGAAGTGCACCGTCTATGAATTGCAGGGCACAGTCAAAGAGGTGAATGATCGCCTCGAACTATGGGTGGCAGAGAAGACCCTCTCACAAAAGAATTTTAAAATCCCCCTGAAAATTGAACTCTCTTTTAGTCCCTACGTGGATAAATTTATTAAAGGTCAGTTTATCTTTAAAGGTGAAGATCTTCAAACAAATGAATCTATTCTATCTGTTGAGAGTATTGATCTATCAACTCCAGATCCCCTCAATCAAAATGAGAATAACACGATGAAAAAAGTAAGAGGGATTAAATGCCCATTTATTTAAGTTTCATTCTCTTTCTCACCTTTAGTGTTTCTGCTCAAAATTCTGGCCAAAAACATATTGCTGTCATGGGTGGTGGGGGTGAGCCAGTGGGAGATTCAACCATTTTTGATGCCAGCATGAAAGGACTTGGGTCCTATATAAAAAATAAAGACCCAAGCTGGAAACCGACTGTGCATTTCAACGGAGGGCACTCTAAAACAGAGAAGATTCTCATAGATAGTTTTGGAGAGAAAACAGATACGACCAAACCATTCACCGCCCAAAATTATTCAGAAATAATAAAAAGTTATAAGAAAAAAATAGAAGATGGAGAAATTAAATCGGGCGATCAACTTCTCGTCTGGCTTGCGACTCATGGAGCACAAGCCTATGCTGGAGAGAAAGGCCATAAGATTAGTGCAACAGGAAAATCTTCCAGTGATTTTACCAATCTAAGTCAAAATACTCTCGTTAGTACAAATGAATTACAAAGTCTTATCGATCTCGCAAGTGAGAAAGGAGTCAAACTAGGAATTTTAGATTTTAGTTGTCACTCAGGGGCGAGTATTGCTCTTTCAAATCCCAAGACATGTATTATTAGTTCAACTGGGCCTAACCATTTTGCTTATAATAATTTTCCTGATTATTTTTTAAATAATATGAAAAAAGGGAAATCTCTTGAAGATGTTTTCCTAGATACTGTGAATTCTCGATACGATTTAGCCTTTCCTATGATTTCAACTGTACATGGGAAAAAGGTTCAAGATAAGCTCTACGATTTAGCAGGCCCCTTCCTCTTAAATTTCGACTCAAATTCTGGACTTGATAAATTAACACCCTTTTTGGAAAAAAATTCTTCACCTGAAATGTGCCTCATGGAAGAATATAAATTTAAAGAGCTCTTAAAGCTTACAGAAGACGTTGAAAAAATAACGATGAAAGTCCGACATAGTGATGACTACAAAAATCTCAGACTCGCATTAGGAAAATATAGAAATGTCATTCGAGAATACCAGGAAGTTCTTTCTTCTTTGGTACAAGATAATATTGCTAAGAAATCAACTACCATCTGTGGAACTGAAAAAAATGAAGTTCAACCTGTGCCTCTAAATTGTAAAAGATTCACCTTCAAAGAGTTATCTATCACAAACTTTGATTCGGAAATAAACAGACTTGAAAAACTTTTTGAAAAATCTTCTGGAGAAGACAAAAATTATGCCGAAGGCTCTCTGAAGCTCATGAAAAAAGCAAAAGAGAAATTTGAAGAGATCTCTACTCAATACCCTAGCTTAAAAAAATACGGCGACTACATGAAAGAAAATAAAAATCTCTACAGTAAAACTTGGGACCTGGCGCAAAATGTCG
>CAMAYW010000067.1 GCA_945862475.1 Bacteriovorax stolpii | reverse complement strand
TTTGCATCTAACATAAGGGCAACAACACCTGACACAACAGGTGTTGCCGCTGAAGTTCCATTAAAAATATTTGTGTAATCACATCTTGAGTTTGAAGAATGGAATCCAAAATTAAATAAATCTGGATATAGAAAACTTCGAATACTATATCCAATCTGACATGAGGAAATGTCGGTTGTGATGATCGCAGGTTTACTTATTCCATCTTCTCCACCGGGAGCAGACACCCAAATGCTACTTCCGATTGTTGAATAACTGGCCTTCATTCCGTGTGTCGTATCATTTTTCCCACTGAGTGCACCAACTACAATTTTAAATGGGCTAGATAATTCCTCGTGAGCGTTGGTATGTCCTGAGGCAGTTCTCGTTGAGTTTGCTGTCGTGAGAGGATATGAATAGCTTTCTGAAAAACTATTTCCTGCTGCTTGAATATAAATGGCACCCTTTCCGACTCGAAGAGGTGTTGTTCCTGGTATACCAACCGTATTCGCTCTCAGGGTCAGATCCACTTGTGCATCTGATTGAACAAAAAAAGATCCTATTCTTCCAAAGCTTTGATTAAAAATATCAAAATCGCCACTGAGTTGATCGAGTTCTTTTGCGAGAAGAGTAGCGGCGTTATAATTTAGCGGAGTGAAAACATATTTAAATGCGGCAAATTTTGAAAGAGGTGCAATACCTCGGCTTCCAATTCCGTTCCATCCGACGGCCGATATAAGTCCCGCTACTGATGTACCATGGGGTTCATCTGACCCAGCCCCTGGAGTGGGATCTGAATTATCCCAATAGCCAGGATCATTATAAACGTAGCTTCGATGTTCTCCGGCGAGGGTGTTAGCAGCCAAATCTGGATGGCTTATTTCAACACCACTATCAGAAACTGCGATTCGTACACCTTCTCCTTTGATTCCTAAAACATCATGAACGGGCTTCACATTGATATCAGTATCGGTAGCCGCGGTTGCTGAACTATATCCTTTGCCAGTGCCATCGCTATGGTAGTGCCAAGATTCGGAGAGGAGTGGATCTGTTTGCGAGGATGATCCAGTAGATGAGCCCCCAGATGACGAACCACCAGATGAGCTTCCAGTCGTTGTACCTGTAGCACTACTTCCCTCGGCAACGACACCTTCATCTTTCACGCAAGAAAAAGATAAAGTCATTAGCCCCATCAAAAGGATTAATTTACGCATAAAGATCTCCTACAGGTCTTATCGGAGAATCAATTCTAAACATTAGAATTTCCGATGAGGCCTAGGAGTTGACCAGGTCTAACGTTACGATTTTACGGACTTATTCGCCTTGGGGTCTCAGGACTAGGATATGACAAGGCGAAAATTTAACCATTCGGTCCGTAAAAGAGCTTGTGAAAAGACCTTTGAGTCCGTGTTTACCCCTTGTGGAGACCACGATGAGGTTTGTTTTAAGATCTTTCAAGAAATGAATCATCTCTTCATCTGGATGAAGATGTTTTGAAACAATATATTTAATTTCTCCAGAGTAATTTTTTGGAATGATTTTGTTTTTTTCTTCTTTGAGAAAATTTTCAAGAGTAGGTTTCATCTGTAGAAACGTTGCTTCAGTAGGACTTTCAATTACGCTAAATTCAATCGGAGTCAGTGTTTTTTTTACGATGTGAATAAAAGCGATGGAATCAAATTGATTGAAATCAAACGATTTCGACCAACTATAGAAAGGATTTAAAAGATCATCTTCTAAAGGCAATGCAATGACTAAATGATTTGATGTCATGTAAACCTCCATTCATTTCATATTGAAATGGAATTTAGGTGATTGAAAGGGGAGTCGTTTCCATACGAGAACTCTAAGTTTTAACAAGGAGAATAATGGCCTACTTTTTGCTTTCATCTTGTTGAAGAATAAATGCAAAGGAGTCATTCATGCCAACGACAATGAATAGAAAAACAGGACGAATGGTATCTGACAGAGTTTTGACTCAAAAAGTATGTATTGCTCTTGGAATATTTTTTGTATTTGTGGGCTTAACAGGAGTTGTGACTCCTGGACTTATGGGAATGCACTTGAGTCTTATCCATAATACGATTCATCTTGCTTCTGGTGCCCTCGCATTGTGGACCGGTTACTCAGAGAATATTAAGCGTTCTTATGCTGTATGTGTGAGTTTGGGACTTCTTTACTTTGCAATCGGTGTTCTAGGATTTGTGATGGGAACACCTGGATATCCTAATGTTGGTTATGCTCAAATGGATCAATATCTTTTACGAATTATTCCAGATTCATTTGAAATCGGAACCTCTGACCATTTGATTCATATGTTAATTGGAGTGACTTTTCTGATAGGAGCAGTGTTTAGTAAGAGAAGTGTAACAGGTATAGAAAAGTAGTTTTGTAGAGTTTTGCCACTTGTTATCAAGTGGCAAAACACATTTAAAGACTTTGTAATTTTCTTAGAACTTCCGGAACAAGATTTAAGTCTTTTTTTGCAGAAAGAATTAATTTAATCAATTCAGCTTGCTTAATGAGACCTTCTTTTAATTTTTCACAACCAATTCCTTCTAACGGATCAGTCTGTATGTAAATACTCACATGCTGAGGCCAGAGGTTATCTTCGTTATTACTTCCTCCAGCACAAAGAGGAATGAGATGATCAATTTTATATTTTTGGCGATCTTTGGGATTTAATTTATAGCCATCATCCCTATATTCACGGAACACATCATTCTTTAAAGATGAATCGACGTCACGGTTACAGTAAGGAATTCTTTCAGGATAGCGGTAAGCATCAGGTCGATCACAAAGTGAGCCAGGAGTTAAAGTTGATTCTGGGCCAGTTGGGAATTCGGCCTTAAAAGTAGAACCAGCAAAAGAACTAAGTGTTATCAAAAGAGCAAGAATGATTTGAATCATGAAATATCCTTCAATAAAGAGCCTTTACCATACAAATGAGATCCTCATTAGTCAAATACGACTAATAAGTAGTATAAGATTTTCTAATGATTGTTGCGATGCGAAAAGTTCATATTTTTAGTTGTTTACGTGTTAAAATAGATTAATGACAACTGTCGCCCCTGCTTTTTTTGTGAGTCATGGTCTACCACCTCTCGCCCTGATGGATGATCCCTACAACAGTGCTTTGATAAATTTTGGAAGAAATCTCAACATAAAGGGAGTCATTTGTGTTTCGTCTCAATGGCTGGCACCAGGTCCTATTCAAATCACCTCAAATCCAAATCCATTTATCCAATACAACTTTCATGGATATCAAAAAGATCTTTATGATCTCAAGTATTCGACTCCATTCTCGAATGATCTTTTAACGAGAGTCTCCTTAGCTCTTAGCAAGGAATCGTTTGAATTTATTTTAAATCCACATTACGGATTTGATCATGGTGTATGGATGCCTATTCGTCTCATTAGACCAGATGGAGACTTACCTGTTGTACAATTATCTCTTCCATTTCAAGAGGACCCTAGAAAGATAATGGCCTTAGGGCATGCACTTTCAAAATTAAGGGAAGAAGGGATTCTTATTTTAGGAAGTGGACTTTCTGCCTTTAATGCATCAAAAATTATTTGGCATGCCAGAGGTGAAGACGTAAATCCAAAGATAAAAGAATTTGATCAATGGTTAGAGAAAAAGATTTTATCTGCAGAAATAGAGGACTTAATTGATTACCGAAAGAGTGGACCCAATGGAGAATTTGCACATCCAAGTTCTGCCACATTACTTCCACTATTTTTTATAATTGGATCAGCGATAACTGGAGATAGACCGCAAATCATTTTCAGAGGCTTTAAATATAGTTCCGTTTCTCTTTTGTCGTTTTCGCTATCATCGTATTCGATAGTTGAAAAAACCATGAATTAATTCAAAGTATAAGTATTAAAGGCATGTCTTATTACAGGTTGAGCAACATTTCTTACGGGGACTCCACCAGGAGTTTCACCTCGCTCAATTCCTGAATGAGCGTGTCCATGAAAACAAATAGAGGCCTTACCATAGTCAATGGCCTCTGCTAAAAAGTAGTTTCCTAGGAAAGGATAAATTTCTTTTCTCTCCCCTGTGAGAGTACCTTCAATGGGTGAGTAGTGGAGAAGAACAATTTTGTAATCTGTGTTAAGATTTTTAATTACTTCTTCTAAATGTCTGGCTTCTTTTTTTGAATGTCTCATAAAAGCCTTCATTTCTTCCTCCCCAAACTCAGAGCCACAGGCACCAACGAACCCTCCACCAAAACCTTTTAATCCGGCGATTCCAATTTTAATCTCTCCGATATTGATTATGACAGATGATGCCTCTAATAAGATAACGCCAGAATCTGTGAGAATTTTTTTTGCAATCTGAATTTCATTAAAGTGATAATCGTGATTTCCAAATACTGCAATTGTTGGAATAGGACACTTTTTTAAGTCCTCTGCTAAAATTCTCATTTCATCTGGGTGGCCTGTTTGTGTAAGATCCCCTGCAAGAAGAAGAAGATCAGCTTTTTCCTCTATTCCAATAAGATGCTGACCTAATCTATTGTGAGAGTTTTTATCATAATGAATATCACCAGTTGCAGCTATTCTTATCATGTAATTGCCTCGCAACCCTCCGGGCCTTTTAAAATTCGAACTTCCACTTGATTTTTTAATTGAAAATGAGGGGCAACAACTTTTATGACTTCATCGACAGCATGTTTTTGATCTTCTGTAAAAACTTCTCCTTTGGCTATAACATCATGATTACTAATATAAATTTGGATATCATGTTCAGCAATTCTTTCATCAGAAGTCAGGGCCTCCATGATTTTTCCTTTTACATATATGGGGTTATCTTCCCCGTTCGAGGAAGATATCTTCTTAATATAGAGATTGTTTCTATAAGGATGAACAACAGCTTCAGTTATGTAGGAAGGTGATTCAAAAACTGATTTGTAAAGTAATCGGATAATGTCATTTGGTATGGCGATATCATTAGATTGGCCATAGATGAGTAAAGAGAGAACACGTCTTGGGGCATGTTTTGCCCGTTTGAGCAGATAATTCCAGTCGAGATTTCCTTGTTTTAAGACTGAAAGAGCATCATGCCAATGGTGAGGATTATGTTCTTGGTGAGCGGCTGCCTTTATGACGAGAAAGTCTTCCGGGCTTATTGAATTGACAGATCTTCCTAGGTAAGAAGTCCTTCTAACGTGGGATCTGACTTCCTCATCAAAATAAATGTCCCCACTAGATCTAAAAATAATGTCGACCAAAATATTTTTTTTCCATGCTTTAAAAAGCCAGTAAGGATCTCTTTTTTGAGAGATAAATCCTTTTGCCTCTAAAACATCTAAAATTTTTGGGGCATCCTCTGGAGTTACGAACAAGTCGATGTCGTGGGTGACTCTTGGGCGACCGAGACTTTTTCCTGCGACCCCTCCAATCAGAGCGTAAGGTATGCCTGAAATTTCTATCGTGTCTAAGGTTTCAAATAAGACTTCTTTCAGACTTTCTTGGTCGGATAAGTGATGATCATAATAATCTCGATCGGTTTGCTCTTTTTCTTCAACATGTCCCAAGTTTTTTTTTTGCAGCATGTGACCCCCATTACCGGCAATAATTTCAAAAGAGGGGCCAAGTCTAAACTAAAAAATAAATCAGACGATAAGTGCTCCATGAAAAATCTAATCTTTTTAGGATTATTTGTAATACTTTCCCTTAACTCTTTCGCGCAAGATCAAATGGGCGAAGAGGATTGTAAATCAGAAGCCATTTTAAGCCCTGTAAATAATCTAATTGATGAACTAGATGCAGTAACTGGTAAATTGTACAAGGACATAGCGACCTTTAAAGTCAATCATGACGGAGATGGTAGACTATCCGTTTATTTTGAGAAGGGTGTGCCAAAAATTATAAAGTTCGCCTATAAAAATAATTCGGTTGTCATCACAAAAACTTTCGATGAATTAGAAAAGGGATCTGAGATTATTTATGAAAACAAGGATCACCCTGGACGTGCCATCATTCTTAAAAAAGGTGAAAACTTTAAAACAGGTGACAAATATTCTTTTTCTCTAATGTTACGTTCAAGAGTAAAGCCTGAAGAGCATAAATTATTTCCGATCGAATTTGACTCAAATCCATCAGCTCCCAAAGTGTACTATAAAGACACTCCATTTAAGCAAATCGTCATCTCTCCTGGGGTAAGATTCTTGCGGTGGAATGGAACTTTTTCAGGAGCCGATTTTAGGAAGTAATTTAGTGGGATATGCTCTCGTTCCTCAAATGATTTTTTCCTAAATTTTAAAATATCTTTTTTCGCAATTTATCTTAAAATAATCCTCATCATTAAGATTCATTTTATCCTCTTGAAGGGAAGCATGGAATTAAGAGAAAGACTCACTTTAGAAAAAATCAAAGATCATTCCATAAAAGGGCAGCTTCCTGAAAATTTCGGCATAGACATCGTAGAAGTGGGTGAAAATTATATTATTGGATCTTTAACTGTTGATGAAAGACATCTCAGACCGGGAAATATAATGAACGGGGGAGTATCCCTCGTATTAATAGAAACAATTGGAAGCTTTAGTTCGCAATTATTCTTAAATCAGGAAAAACAAAATGCTTTTGGTATTCAGGTTTCAGCGAATCATATTTCAGTTGCAAGGCCTGGAGATCTATTGACTGCAAAATCTACTCCGATTCATATTGGAAAAACGACTCACATTTGGGATGTGAATATTACGAATCAAAATGGGAAACTCATTTCAAATGGTAAAATAACCATGCTTGTAACTGAAAATAAAAACAAAGAATAAAGATAATTAAGGAGCCATTATGGCAGTGTCTAAGCACTTGCAATCGAACGACAACGTTGATGGAATTAAAGAAGAACTTACTCGCGTAACTCTGATGTTAGAGGCAATGCCCTTCAACGTCATGGTTGTAGATAGAGATTTAGAGCTTATTTATATGAATAAGTCTTCTACAACAACTCTTCAAAAGCTCGAGCACTTACTACCTGTAAAAGTAAAGGAATCTATTGGTCAAAAAATTGATATCTTCCATAAGAATCCTGCTCACCAAAGAAAGCTCCTAGCGGATCCACGAAATCTTCCTTACAAATCGATCATAAGCCTTGGGCCAGAAAAATTAGATCTTCACGTTTCTGCTCTTATCACTGATAGTGGTGAATATATTGGTGCTATGACGACGTGGTCGATCATGACTACAAATATAAAAGTGGCAAATGAAATTTCACAAGTCTATGGGCAAATGGAAGCGACAACGGATAAATTATTTCAAATCTCTAGCTCTGTTTCTGCTGGGGCCGAAGAAACTTCTAGGCAATCAGAAGTCGTAGCATCTGCTTCCATTCAGTCTTCCCACTCTGTGCAATCTGTGGCAGCGGCAACTGAAGAGATGACTCATTCTGTAAGAGAAATTTCTACAAGAATTAATGATGGCTCTCGAATGGCACAAGATGCTTTCCAGCAAACACTTGATAGTTCTAAAAATATTGATCAACTTTCAAAAGCTTCTGAAGAGATTGGCCAGGTCGTAAAAGTGATTGCATCGATCGCTCAGCAAACAAACCTTCTTGCTTTGAATGCTACGATTGAGGCAGCAAGAGCTGGTGAAGCTGGTAAAGGATTTGCGGTTGTTGCTCATGAAGTAAAAGAACTGGCCAAACAAACAGCACGAGCAACGGAAGAGATTAATTCTAAAATTAGTTCAGTTCAGCGAGAAACAGCGTCCGCAGTGAATTCTATTAAAGGGATTACGAGTATCATTGAAAAACTTAAGGAAATTAACGTTAGTGTTGCTGGTGCAGTTGAAGAGCAGAATGCAGCGATCAATGAAATTTCAAGATCTGCGAGAGAAGCTTCTAAGGGAACTGGGGAAGTGAATAAGAACATCGCTCACGTTTCTGAAGTTGCGAATGATTCAGCGAGGGCTGCTCATTCATTAAAAGAAGTTGCCAATGAAACAAAAACGCTTGTGGAACTAATCAAGCAAGTAGATTCATTTATTGCCTCCATCGGTTGGAAAGTCAAAGGTTAATCAAAAGCCGCTCTTCGGAGCGGCTTTTTTTTTGGGAAATTTATATGACAATTAAAAAACATAGAAATAGCTGGTCAGTGAGTACAAAGTTGAATCATCCAGTTGAAGTGCCTCTGGTCGATGGAAACAAACCCCTCATTCAACCTATTTATCATTCAGCTAAGTTTACTATGTCTGATTCTATTCCTTATTGGGATCAATTCGTATACGGAAGAATTTCAAATCCAGGATTACGAAGATTAGAACTAACACTTGCCGAATTTCAAGGTCGAGAGGACTGTATCGTCGTGAGTTCTGGAATAGCTGCTCTTACAGGTGTCTTTTTAGGGCTTTTAAAGTCTGGTGATCACATGATTACTTTCAGAGATCTTTATAAACCTGGAAGAGTTTTTATTAAAGATTACCTTTCGCGTTTTGGAATTGAGAGCTCAATTCTGAAGTTGGGAGATTATAAAGAATTAGAGAAGGCGATTATCCCTGGAAAAACCAAACTCATTCATTTTGAGAGCCCAACTAATCCAAATCTAGAGATTGTTGATATTAAGAAAGTTTTAGAGATTGCTAAAAGAAATAACGTCCTTGTGAGTATGGATGGAACCTTTGCGGGACTTCATCAACATAAAAAATTTGATGTCGATATCATGATTCAAAGTCTCACCAAATTCGGAAATGGACATGGAGATGTAATTGCTGGTGCTATTTCAGGTAGAAAAGACCTCATTAAGATAATTCGAGAAATGACGCTTTATCTCGGAGCTCACTTGGATCCCCAAGCCGTTTATCTTATTGAACGAGGATTAAAAACTTATATGCTGAGATATGAGAGGCAAACAAAATCGGCACAAGAGATTGCAATTTTTTTATCCAATCACCCAAAAGTTAAAATTGTGAGATATCCAGGTCTATTAGAAAATAAATGGCATGAGTTAGCATCTACTCAAATGGAAGATATGGGAGCAGTGATTTCTTTTGAAATTAAATCAGAGGTCGCTCAGAGTGCTGATAAATTTTGTCACAAACTCAATCTTATTCAAATAGCCGCCAGTTTTGGCGCAACAGAAACAATCATATGCCCCACAGAAACATTCTTTGGAGTCGACCTCTCGAAAGAGGAAAAAGAAGAAATGGGGATTAATAAATTTTCATTAAGAATTTCAATAGGACTAGAGGATCCAGTCGATTTAACGAATGATTTAAATGAAGCGCTGTGTAGCCCATCTTAATGTTATCCGAT
>CAMAYW010000066.1 GCA_945862475.1 Bacteriovorax stolpii | reverse complement strand
TTCGATCTTCCTCTACTCCACCTTCGGAACCTTTCTGATCAAAGAGACTTGAAAAAGGATTCCCACTGTCTTCTTTACTCTTTCCAACTCCTTTATATCCACCGCCACCAGATGCCGAATATGTTCCAGAGACCTTACCCGTTTTCACTTGTGGGTCACCTGAAGTTTCTTTTTGAGCACCTTTAAGATCTCCACCTAGAGAGGCACTCCCTCCGCCTCCACCACCTGCTCCACCGCCACCACCACCTCCACCACCAGCTCCACCAGTGGCCTGAACGACAGCTTGGTCAGCTGGGTTCAAAATCCCTTTGGCCTCTTGGGCAGCATCTTTAAATGGAGAATTTATAGCAGCCACGTTGTTTTTATCATCAGGTAAATTTGTTTCGCTTCCTGCTTCGCCAAACGTTTCAGACGCAGGATTTAAGTTAAATGAATTCACGCCGTCATCAGCATCAAAAGAGAGAGTTCCGTTTGCTGAATTTCTTGAACCAGCAACTCTATTTCCTCGTTTAACACAAGCAGGATCCGCAGGATTAAATTCACATAGCTCAAGCATCATGTCAGGATCGTCATTGTACTTAGGCCCATTTATCTTTCCAATAATTTCCGCTTTTTTACCAAACTGATCTCTTTTGATACCAGCTTCTACACCTTTAGTAATGAAAGTCGTAATCGCCATAGCGAGATCGGCTTTGGCCTCTTGGTTTAGAAGAATATCTTTTCTATATTTTTGAATCGTTGTTGTGCAATTCTTGTCGGCCATACTTGGATTTAAGTCAAGGGACTTACTATTTTGACTCATTCGCTCTAGACATTTTTCTTTAACATATCCTTCACCTTTAATCATGGAATAAGCATAAGATAATGCGGAAACAGCTCCGGTGTAGGCGATAATCTTTTCAGACTCTAAAGATTTAGAGTGATTTGAACTATCAATGGCAGCACCATAAACAGCTGACTGTGATTCACCCTTTGCAAGAGCAGCGTTAGTATTTTTTTGTAAGTTTGAATTATGAAGATCCGTTCTCACTTTTTGCTGAAGCTGCATTCCCTGCTCGGCAATAATCACAGCGTTGTAATAACTTCTGGCCTTATCACAGCTCGTGAAGTCCATTGTAAATGTTCTACGTAAACGGCAATTGATTCTTCTATCAGTAGAAGACCTCGTATCTAAAACCTGTTCTATTGAATCGTATGAATTTTCATTAGAAAGTTGCAATAGGACAGAACATTCAACCCAGCCTTTTAAACTGTTAGCATTAAGGGGTCCCTGAAAATATTTTGTATAATCTATTTTCTCAGCATCCTCTAAAGTCTGACATTGTTTTATTTTTGGGTATAAAGTTAAAATTGAGGCACAATAAACGGATGGTGTTTCTGATGGAGATAAACCTTTTATAAGCCTACTAATGACATAGGGGCTTCCAGCATGACTTTTGCAGTCTCGAAATCCGTCACCTTCAAAGTCTACTGGAGTGGTTTCGGCTTTTTTAGGAGCCTCTTCTTTTTTAGGGGGTTCATCTTTTTTTGGAGCATTTTCTTTTTTTGCAGTTTCGTCTTTTTTAGTAGGATCTTCCGTTTGGACAACTCCATCTGCATCTACCGTAGAGTTATTGGGTAAAAGATCTTCTATATAAATTCCCGCCGCCTCAGCATACCCACTCAACCCCATCACAAAAATCATGACCCATAATTTTGTATTCATCATTTTTTCTCTCTAAAAACTATATTTATCTTATCGGATAAAATCATAAAATCTTGATACTATTATACTCCCAAAGAGCCTTCCTCATCCCGTTTAACTTCAGGATGAGAAACCAAATTCAGGTGTTTATAAAAAAAAAGACCCACAAAGTGGGCCTCTTATATGGCAATTATTTTTGGCAGATTTCTTACTCTGTGGCCGTCGCCGCTTCTTCGGCCGGCAGAAGAGGTGGATCCACTTTTTTGCGATTAAAAAGTTTGTCGTAATTTAAGAAGTAGCGCATGGAAACTTGCTTAAAAATAGAAACATCAGGATCAGCATTGATTTCATTTTTTGCATCACCACTAGATGCCACGGCACTCTCCCCAGAAACTCCACCAGTAGCGTCTAATGAACTTGCATCAGGTTCTGAAGGCATCGTTGGCTCACTCATCTTAAACGCCTCGACGGCGGGCTTATCGCTTCCTGGAGGAGTGACTCCACCAACTGAGGCGACGAGGGAATTATTCACTGTCGGTGTGGGAGCTTTTAAATCTTCGAGGGCTAGGTTTCCTGACCCAGGCTCTTTTTTATTGAGTTCTGAATTAATCGCCGCGATTTGGCGCTTGAGTTCACCATCAATATCAATAGGTTTTTTACCCTGACTTTTTAAAATGTCATCTGCTTTTTTAAAGAGATCTTTTCTGACGGTCTCTATTCTTCCTGAAAGATTTGCTAACTTTTGAGCTTCAACGTTTGCTCTCGCTGTATCACCATCGGCAACTGCCTGAGCAAAGTCAGTAGTAGAACTTATCCCTTCTTGGAGTGTAGGGATATTAAAGTTTCCATGAAGAACAGGTTTCGTTATCTTCACAGGTGCAGCACAGGAGGTTTCAGAATAATTGACCTGGCCTCCAGCAGCTGAAAAGCAGTGTTTAGGTAATTCCGTTCCCGGTGGAAGAGGGGCCACTGCATAGGCATTTTGAGCTGATCCACCAGTTGCGTTTGCAAGTTCTCCTCCGGCTCCTGAAGTCGTTGTCCCTTCAATAATATTATTGTCAGCTCCCTCAAAAGTAGCCTTCACTTTTTCAAGATCAGCAATAATTTCTTTAGATCGATTCTCCTCTTTAGATAGTTCCCCCACGACGACTCCAACAAGAGCGGTGGCTGCTCCAAAGAAAAGCATTCTTCCGACGGACGAATTTAGCATGGTGACGGCTGAATCCTGAACAACTGTTCCCACTTTCACTATTCCTAAAAGTTTTAAAATATAAGGAGTCGCCACGGCAAGACCAGCGCCCATGAGCCCACCATTGGCGTAACCGTTGGCCGCAACATAGGCCGTCACGATAGCTGCTTCAGCAGCTTTGTGAGTGACTCCATCTGGGGCACAAGCTCCAATATCTGGCTTACCAATACCAATGCCAGCGGGTGGTGGAGGAAAATGAAGAATGAACTCAACAACGGCTAGAGTAGCAGCAAGACCGTAGACGGCCGTCGTCGCCTGCATCCAAGTCTTTTTCTTTTGAATGTGTTTAAGATTATCTTTTTCATTTTTTATTTGAATTTCGATTGATTTTCTTTGGTAGTCCCCACCCTCTTTCATATTTGCTTTGAGGTCATCCATATATTGAGCATTCGCCTTAACATCGCCGCCTTTGGTTTTACCGCCTAAAATTTCCGCGGCCATGTAGACGAGACTTCCAGCGAAGTACACACTAATTGAGGGCTGAGTCGTTCCAAGTTTACATTTAAGAAGAATGGCACTTCCAACAATACCATTGGCCATCCCTAGAGCAATTTTGACGTAGTCCCCGGCACCAGCGGCCGAAGCGGGAACTGGGGCCAACATGAGCATGAAACTTATAATGAGAGTAAATAGTTTTTTCATAATGTGTATTCTAAGCGATTTCAAAAAAAAACCCGCTGCTCTTTAGTGGGATACAGCGGGTGCGGTTATAAATCATTATTATTCTGTTTCACCCTGGCCTTCAAAGTGCCAAGAATTGTTGCTACTTTTTCTTTTTCCGTCCTTTAAGAATCAGCATCCCGACAGCGCCGACCACAACGAGGGCAATAAGAAGAAGCATGTCACTATCTTCAGAATCACCACCGCTACGTTTTTTCGTTTTATTCACTTGAAGATCAGAGTTCAAGTTTGGATTAAAGGTGGCATCAGCAAAGTTTGGATCTTCAGATTTACCAGAGCGAAGAGAAGAAAGATCAGTGTTTGCTTTCTGGCGAAAGACTCTCAAAGTTGAAACAAGTTTATCAATGATAGGTTGATAAGTTGCGTACTGATCTTTACTCACAGAAAAAGTCACAGCGACACCGAGGTCTTCTTTAACAGTGGCAAGATATCTCGTATAGAAACCTGGAACCTCAGACGCTAGGTGAAGAGCGTCTACCCACTGCTGATCGTTAATTCGGCTCATCTTGGTATTTTTTGCTTCAGAGACTTGTTTCTTACCACCAGGAAGATTGTATTCTTTGGTCTTTTTAAGGTAGGCCATATACTCGTCGAGATTATCTTGCTCACCACGAATTTTAGCAGCGAGAATAATGATCGATTCTTTTTTTCTATCAGCATTTTCACTTTGGCAGACGTACTCAGATCCTTCGAGAGCACACTCCCATCCTGGAGGTAATTCAAATTCACAATATTTGCTGGCAAATCTTTTTGCAAACGCGGATGTGGTCATCATCATTGAAACAACGAGAGGGATGAAGAGCTTCATGAGCTAGTTCCTTATTAAGGTCTTGGTGGTTTAACTTATTTTAACTGAAACTCAATGGGTTACAACGCATTAAAAATTTCCCTATTAAAGACAACCCCTTAGGTCGGTTATCTAAAGGATCCCCTAGCGATCACCCCTTCTTTTATTTCATTTTTGGCGTTAAAGACTTGGGTGATTTTAACCACAGAGCTTTCGGTCTTTACCTCGATGACAACTCCTCGAGCAAGGAGGATATTTCCTCCAACATAATCGAATTCAAAAAAGTCTATTTTCATCCCTTTTTGAACATCATCAGTAAGGCCTTTATCAATCACGAGGTAGCCCTTCTTAGGTGAGACTTGAGTGACAGTCGCTTCAAAATCGTACTCTTTAAAACTCTTGTCTGATTTGTTGGACTTCACCTTCTCTACTCTTCGGATAAGAGAGAATCCGTAAGAAGTCCCTAAATCAGTCGATCGTCCAGAAATGATTTGAGAGCCCTTGAGCTCAATTCTCCAAGTCTGTCCCAAAGCAAGATTGACTCCAGCGTAGGGAGCAATGAGCTCTCTATTTGTTCCGTGATAAAGATAGCTAGAACCTGTGTAAAAAACTGGCTTATTTGTTGGATTATTTCCGTAGGGATCATTATTCAAAGAAGAGACTCCGTCCACACCCGCAATGAGAGCGAGGTACTTCCAGGTCATGGCGCCTTCAATTTGCCAAATAAGTTCAGGAGAAATGTGCTCTCCCGGATTTTTATAACCAATCTTTCCCGAAAGGAAATTATTTGTCTTTGAGGAATAGGTCGCCAAGAAAGACGCCCCATAATCATTGCCCTCATCACCAAGAATGAGCTCACCAACACCACTGGCATTCGTTTCTTGATTTGAAAATGTTCGAAATCTAAAACTTCCCTCAAGAGCATAAGTCATTTTATCAATAGGGGCGAATGCGTAAAGAATATTCACAAAAGTCGATTCAACGCCAGAACTCACATTATTTTCTTCAAGTCCCGTGAGTGGACTCACGACATTGGAGCTGTTCTGTCTGTATCTGACTCCCCCAGTGAGCTGAAGATGATCTACAGGCCCGTAAGAGCCAGAAACTTCGGACTGAATCCTCGAGAAAGAATCTCCGTTCTCAAAGTCCTGAGTCGCTCCATCTTTATCTATGCGGGTTGAGGAATTAAAATAATCGGCTGAGACACCAAGCTGATAGCTTCTTTTCGGAAGTGTTTTTGTGAGGGGAACGTAGCTCACTTGGGCAAAAAGATCGGCCTTAAAAATCAAAACAATTAAAGAAGCTAAAATTAATTTCATTCCCTTATTATATGGAAACGTTATTTGATTGCAAAAAGGTATTCGAAGGTCGATCAAAAGAGATGAGATCAGCTTCCCGATACCAAGTTCCATTGTTTTTTGAAAAGAGACAGATAGACTCAAAGGGAAGAGCGGTGAACTCTTGGAATTCTTTTTTCGCTAGATCTATCGATGCATGAAGCTCTGAGGAGTCATGGCAGCGGCCGATGGTGAGGAAGGTTTTTGAATCCTTCATTTTTTTCTCTCTATCAGTGATATAGGACTGACAAATAGAAAATAAAGATTCTTGGCAAAGACTCAGCTCTTCCTCAATCAGGGGATTCAGGAAGAGAATTTTGTTTTTTTTGTACTCTTGAACATCTAATCCAGTGAAATTCAAAAGATGGTGTTCAGTATTTTCAAAATAAAAGGACTCTAGTTCTTCGACTAATTCTTGCTGAAGTTTTTTTACCTCAGTCACTTCAATTTCAAAAGGAGGAACAATCGGTAAATGAAGATAAGGATTGGTTTGAAATTTTTCATCAAATCGCGAACGATAGCTCTCAATTTTTTTAGCGAGGGAGTTATCTGAGTAGAAGGTCAATCCAACAAAAAGCTTTGTTAACATGGGACCCCCTTTAGGAAATAGGTCCATAACTCATACTATTTTAAAATTTCATTGGGATTAAAACAACAAAAAATGAGGGGGGAAAGATCTCCCCCCTCATGGTAGTTCTTGAAATTACTTAACAGGATCAAATTGAGCAAAATGACCCAATTCTTCCTCGATCCGAAGAAGTTGATTGTATTTCTCCATTCTATCCGACCTAGATGCTGACCCAGTTTTAATGTGACCTGCCCCAGAGGCCACTGCGAGATCGGCAATAAACGCATCAGCAGTCTCTCCAGAACGATGAGAGATGATGGCCTTAAAGCCGTTATCATACGCAAGCTTTAATGTATCAAATGTTTCTGTAAGAGAGCCAATTTGATTTACTTTCACCAAAATGGCATTCGCCTCTTTTTGATCAATTCCTCGTTTTAAAATTTTTGCATTGGTAACAAATAAATCATCCCCAACATTGGTGAGCTTACTTCCAAGTTTTGCTTGAAACGCAATAAAGCCTTTTTGATCGCTTTCATCAAAACCATCTTCAATCGAGTAAATAGGAGCATTCTTCATGAAGTTTTCATAGTAACTAATCATTTCTTCTGATGAATAGACTTTTCCCTGCATTTCATATTTTCCATCTTTATAAAATTCAGAAGCTGCACAATCAAGCGATAGAGATATGTCGACACCTGGTTTATATCCAGCTTTTTCAATCGCCGTTAAAATGCAAGTTATCGCCTCATCATGGCTTTTTAAATCAGGAGCAAAACCACCCTCATCACCTACGTTCGTTGAGTAACCTTTATCAGATAAGACTTTCTTTAAGTGATGAAAGACTTCTACGCCGGCGCGAAAGTTTTCAGAGAAACTTTTTTTCATGTGCGGAACAATCATGAATTCCTGAATATCTAAATTATTCGAAGCGTGAGCACCACCGTTGATGATATTCATAAGTGGTGTTGGAAGGCGCATTTTTCCAACAGGATTAGGGACTTTCAGATCTTCAAAAAGATATTTATAGAGAGGCTTTCCTTTTTCTAAAGCACCTGCTCGGCAAACGGCCATGGAAACTCCAAGGATGGCATTCGCCCCAAGTTTTGCTTTATTTTCAGTTCCATCAATCTCAAGCATGAGGTGATCGATGGCCCTTTGATCAAAAACACTTTTTCCAATAAGTTTGGGAGCGATGATTTCATTCACATTCTTTACAGCAGTTAGAACACCTTTCCCCATAAATTTAGATTTATCAGCATCTCTTAGCTCAAGAGCTTCTCGACTTCCCGTCGAAGCACCTGATGGAACAGAGGCGCGACCAACAAATCCACGATCAGTTGTTACATCAACTTCAATCGTTGGATTTCCGCGGGAATCAAGAATTTGGCGAGCATGGATATTTTTAATGATACTCATATTTGGGCCCCTTTTTTTCTATAAAAGGTACCCCATAGTCCGAATTTTTGCCAAAAATATCATGACAGGCTATGCGTCAATGCGCCGTCTTTGGAAGACTTTATAGAGGAGAAATACCAAAACCAGAACACCACTGCACCATTTTGCCAGTGTTGAGAGAGATAATAAAAATAGACTAATTTGATGGCCTTTTAATGTTAATAAAATAGACCCCGTTTCAACGACATCAATGAAACCAGGCAAAAATAAAACCCATTTTTCTTTTTTAGAGAAATAGGATTGAAATAATAAAAAACTTAAGGCGCTGTAGTTTAGGATAAAAAATAAATCTAATAATTCTCCAAAAAAATAATTTCTTATTTCATGGATACTCAAACGATGAAAAAATTCTTGGGCCTCTGTAACAGAATAAAAGAACCGAACATCTAATTTATTTGGAGGACTTAAGAGATGCATGAAGATGCCAGTTAGGATTAAGCTCATTACGAGCACTGAGGCTTTTAAACGAAAATGTCCCAAAGAATTTTCCTTAACCAGTTTTCTTTAAAAGAGGGATTGCCCACTCAGGTGGCTTGAAATTTGTCTTCGGAAAAGGAAGTTTATTAGCAATAAACTCTTCAAAAAATGTTGGCACATATCCAGTCGCCACCATTTCTCCAATGAATTTACCGTTTTCGTCTTTTCCCGTTTGCATCCATCGAAAAATATCTCGAACGATATAGCGGCCATGTTCATCCACACCTAAAACTTCCGAGATGTGAGAGGTTCTACGACCTCCATCATGATAACGGCTACACTGAACAATTAATTGAAGGGCACTCCCCACCATTTTTCTAATAGCATCAGGTGGAATTTTTGTTTCACCCATGAGGCACAGCGTTTCTAATCGCGTGCAAGCATCTACTGGGGAGTTCGCGTGAACAGTTCCCATAGATCCTTCGTGTCCAGTACCCATGGCATTTAAAAGATCTAAGGCCTCAGAGCCTCTCACTTCCCCTACGATAATTCGGTCGGGACGAAGCCGAAGGGCCGATTCCATCAAATCTCTGATGGTGACCTCTTTAATTCCTCGCTCTTTATTTTCTTTACGAGTTTCAAAGCGAACCACGTGCTCGGCCTTAATTTGTAATTCAGCAGCATCTTCAATAATCAGAAGGCGCTGTGTTTTTGGCATTCTTCCACCTAATACGTTTAGCATGGTGGTTTTACCTGAACCGGTTCCCCCACTTACGAGAGTATTTTTTCCAAGATACATACAACAATCTAGAAACCTCGCTCCATCGGGAGAGAGAGAGCCAAAATTGATGAGATCCTTGAGTCCTAGTTTTTCTTCTGAAAATTTTCTGATGGCAACAGTTGTTCCACATTTGGCCATTGGTGGAATCACAACTGCGATACGTGAGCCGTCTGGCAATCGAGCATCAAGACGAGGATTATCAGCATCAATCACTCGCCCAACAGATTGAGCGATGGCACGCATGGAGGCCATGAGGGCTTCGTCATCTGGAAATTTATTGGGAGCTCTATAAACGAGACCTTTTTTTTCAATAAAGATTTCAAAGGGTCCATTGATCATAATTTCAGACACAGAAGGATCTTTC
>CAMAYW010000065.1 GCA_945862475.1 Bacteriovorax stolpii | reverse complement strand
GATATGAAAAGAATTTCGTTTCTTGCAGCTGCACTCGTACTAGCGACTGCTTGTACATCAAAAGATGAACTTAAAAAAATGATTAAGGAAAATCCAGAAATCATAACAGAGGCCATTGAAGCAAATCCGGCGAAATTTATAGATGCCCTTAATAACGCTGTTAAAAAAGCGCAAGAAGGTGAAGGCAAACGTCGTGAAGAAGAAGAGAAGAAAGCTTTAGAAGAGTCTTTCAATACTCCGCTTGAGCCACAAATTCGTGCTGACGAAAGCTTCCGCGGAAATAAAGATGCTACGATCACATTGGTTGAATACTCTGACTTTGAGTGTCCATTTTGTTCGAGAGGATTTAATACAGTAATGGAACTTATGAAGAAATATGAAGGAAAGATTCGTTTCGTTTACAAACATCTTCCATTAAGTTTTCACCCTCAAGCGATGCCTGCCTCTCAATATTTTGAAGCGATTCGATTACAAAGTCCGGAAAAAGCTTGGCAATTTCACGACAGTGTTTATAAAGACCAGCGTAAACTTCAAAATGGTGAAGCTTTTCTGAAAGCGGTTGCGAAGGATTTAAAAGTTGATATGGCAAAACTTGCAAAAGATATTAAGTCTGAGGCAGTACAAAAAAGAATTGATGAAGACATGGCAGAAGCTGCTAAGTTTGGTTTTCAAGGGACTCCTGGATTCCTACTTAATGGTATTCCAGTGAAAGGAGCTTACCCAGCAAGCCACTTTGATGGACTCATTGAAGAACTTAAAAAACGTGGAAAAATTTCTCTCTAATTTTCAAATTTCATTTTTTTGAAAGAAGCCCTGATTTACTCAGGGCTTCTTTTTATCCAAAACAATAACCGACAATTCCTCTTTTTCCTTCTCCTCTATGTGGAAAAATTTTCCTCCTCGTCATGGAAGTGACAGATAATAGGGGAAAAGAGGCAAAAAATTCCCAACTTAGGGGACAAACCTTGATTGAAAATTCTTAAGAAGTTATAATTTTGACAAGGCCCAATGATTGGGAATTTTATTAAAAGGTTACGATGGCCGACGATAATAAAGCAGCACCAACTCCTGCTGCTCCAGCTGAAAAGACAAATCCACTTCTCATCATACTGATGATCACGAATATTGCGGCGATGGGTGCAGTTGCTTTCATGCAGTTTAAATTTATGGAGATGGAAGCGAAGAGACCTGATCTCACGCAATTATTAAAAGAAAAAGATTCTCCGGAGCCTGAGGCTTCTGGCGAGGCAGCTGGTGAGCAGAAAAAAACAGAAGTTGTTAAAAAAGAAAATCTTCTTCCTCTAGATAGCTTCACGGTCAACCTTGCTCAAGGAGAAGGTCCTCGTCGCTATGTACGTTTGGATGCAGTTTTAAAAATGAGTGATGATGCCAAGGCTCCCGAATTTGAAGCTAGAAAACCTCAAATTCGAGACACTATTATAAGTATCCTTAATACGAAAAGAGCTGATGATCTTCTTAAGAAGGAAGGCAAAGGCTATTTAAAAGAAGAAATAAAATCTTCAATCAATTCCTTTCTAGTCGATGGGAGAGTTGAAGATATTTATTATATTAGTTTCCAGATTAACTAACGAGCAGGAAGCTTATTAGTTTTATTCCCAGGAGGGGATTGTATGGCCCAAGTACTGAGCCAAGACGAAGTAGACGCATTATTAAATGCCGTCAACGAAGATTCAGAGGCAGCAGCTTCTGCACCGTCTGCCAACCTAGGCAAGGTCAGTGAATCTGATGCTAATATTCAAACTTATGATCTTACAAACCAAGATAGGGTTATTCGCGGTCGAATGCCTATTCTTGAAATCATTTACGAAAGATTTATCCGTCAATTTCGAGTTTCGTTGTCGAACTCACTAAGAAAGATTTCGACTATCTCCATGATCTCTACAGATCTTTTAAAATTTGGTGAATTCGTTAATACACTTCCGATTCCTTCATGCATGTGTATTATGAGGTTCAATGAACTTCGTGGTCCAGCACTAATCGTTTTTGAATCAAAACTTGCGTATGCGATTATTGATTCTTATTTCGGTGGAACAGATCGTCCCTTCACAAAAATTGAAGGGAAAGAATTCACTTCAATTGAATTATCGTTTATGCGTAGAGTGATGGATATGGCCATTGCGGATCTTGAAGAGTCTTGGGCACCTGTACATAAGATTGATGCTCAATATGTTAGAACTGAAATTAATCCACAATTCGTAGGGGTGGTTCCTCCTTCAGACGTTATTATCACAACAACTTTTGAAGTTGAATTTGAATCGGCATCCGGAACAATCATGGTTGTTATTCCGTACTCAACCATTGAACCAATTAAGCAAAAACTTTCATCTAGTTACCAAACAGATAATGATGTTGTTGATACTCTTTGGACAAGATCCATGCAGGAACATGTTCAGCATGCTCAAGCAACGGCCGTCGTGAAGTTGGGTGAAACTGAAATGTCTATTGGAGATCTTATTGGACTTCAAGTTGGTGACATTATTCCTCTGTCTCAAGAGGTTTCAGGTGAACTGGATTTAGAAATTGAAGATGCTAAAAAATTAAAATGTCTGATCGGAGTCTACAAGGGTAACCGAGCAGTTCAAGTGACTCGAAGAAATTCATAAAAGGAAGATTCATATGGCTTCAACAGAAATGTCAGAGAATAACCGAGATGCTATTCGTGAACTAGCTGATCAAATTAAAGCGGGTGATGATGCTCTTAATAAGCTTAAGGTTCAAAACTTAGACTTTATTTTAGACATTCCCCTTAAAGTGAGTGTTGAGCTTGGAAGAGCGAAAGTGATCATTAAGGATCTCCTTCAGCTTGGACAGGGTTCAGTGTTGGAGCTTGATAAGCTTGCGGGTGAGCCTTTAGAGGTTTTAGTCAATGGCAAGCTCGTTGCAAGAGGTGAGGTTGTGGTCGTGAACGAGAAATTCGGGATTCGACTAACTGATATTATTAGCCCACTTGAGAGAATTGAGTCCCTTAAGTAAGTCGTTATTTTTACGAGTAAACCAGGAAGGATTACTGTTATGATTAGGAAGATTGCAATTGTTATTATGATGGCCCTAGTGGCATTAAGCTCTAATGCTGGTGTCAGGGTGACATCTCTAGATTTAAAAACGAACGGCGCCAATGGTTACATCAGTGTAACTATTGATGGCAGATCAAATGAACTTCCTGATATTAAGGTTTACGGGAAAACAATTGAACTTAGTCTCAATGGGGCTGAAGCTTTTGGAGCTATTTCTAAAAATATTCGAGGAGCCTATCTTTCAGCAAACGTTCTGAATGGAAAAGCGATTGTAAAAGCAACTCTTCCCTATGCCGTTAGAGCTGATGGAGTCGATCTAGGTTGGAAGAATAAGAATATTGAAATTATTTTTCCCCGCGGTACTGTTGCTCACGCAGAAGTTCAGACAGATCGTCCTGTAAATGGTGGGGCAGTCGAAACTCCAAAAACAGAACTTAGACCTGAAAATAAGGTTCTCACGAAAGTTGAAAACGCAACTCCGAAAGAAGCATTAAACGAAGAATATCTTAAAAAACTCATGAATGAAGAGAATTCAGTGAATGAGAAAACGACTAGACGTGAAATGGATGCTCCTCCGGTTGAGATTAAAAATGATGAAGTAAAAATTAAACAATCTGCAATCCAGAAGACAGAGACAGTCCTTCCAATGAATAAAGCTGAAGGAAGTATAAAAAATAATTCTTTCTCTTTTGCTGGTTATGCAGCGAAATTCGGAGTTTTTCTTGCCCTCGTTCTCGGACTATTTTACGGAGTCGTTCAATTACTTAAAAAAGGTGTCTTCAATCGTGGAAAACTTGGTTTTTTAAATAATGCTCAGATGATTCAGGTCTTATCGACGACCTATATCGCTCCTAAAAGATCTCTTATGGTTGTAAAGGCCCATAAGCAAATCTTCTTAGTTTCGAATTCAGAAAGTGGGATTCAGTTTCTTTCAGAAATGACTGATACATCTGGACTCATAAAAGAGGGCGAGAAATTTGTAACAGGTACAAATTTTGATCTTAATCTTGGTAATGCTGAAACAACAACCAATGAGATTGCTTTTAAAATTAAAGAAGACATAAACGAATCTACTCCGATTCCTGAAGAAAAAGGGATACAGGGTTTAAGTGCGAAAGATATCGTAAAGTTTTCAGATGAATTAAAGAAAAAAGCTAAAAAACTTAAGCCTATTGAGTTTAACTAAAATGAAGAAATTATCTCGGCCAGCTCTTGCTCTTTTTCTTCTTTTATTTTCTGGATTAGCTTTCGGGCAGCAAACGAATCTACCGGGAGTTGCGGTCAATTTTGGACAAGGAACAAATCTTGTCGATACGTTAGAAGTTTTACTTCTATTTACAATTTTAACTCTTGCTCCAGCAATTGTTATTCTTTGTACTTCATTCACGCGTATTGTTGTTGTTCTTTCGTTCATGAGACAAGCACTTGGTACTCAGAATATGCCACCCAACCAGTTACTCATTGGGTTTGCACTTTTTCTTTCTATCTTTGTGATGATGCCAACGGGAAAATCCATTTACGAAAATACCATCAAGCCTTATCAGGCCAAACAGATTAATGGAACCCAGGCGCTTTCTGGACTTGAGACAGATCTTCGTGCATTTATGGAAAAGCATGTGAGAAAAGCTGATATTGGTTTGTTCTATGACGTAACTAATACAACTGCACCTCAAGATATTAAAGGTGTTCCAACACATTTTCTTATCCCAGCATTTATTATCTCTGAACTTAAGACCGCGTTTCAAATTGGCTTTCTTCTTTATATTCCTTTTATTGTTTTAGATATGGTGGTGGCCTCAGTTCTCATGGCGATGGGGATGATGATGCTTCCTCCGATGCTTGTTTCGATGCCATTTAAACTTTTACTTTTTGTGTTGGTCGATGGATGGCAGCTCGTTACGGGTGCAATCCTAAGATCATTTAATACCTAAGGAGCTCACTGATGGAAAATGAATTTGCGATTGAAGTAGTCAATCAGGCCATCAGAGTCACTTTAATGTTAGCGGCACCAATGCTTCTTGGGGCCTTGGTCGTGGGTGTTCTGGTTTCCATTTTTCAAGCCGTGACTCAAATTAACGAGCAGACTCTTTCCTTCATTCCAAAAATACTTGTGATTATTGCGGCACTCGTGATCTTCAGTCCGTGGATGATGGAGACGATGGTGACTTACACGCAAGATCTTTTTACCAGTATCCCGGAATTAATTAGGCGCTAATGAACGTAACGATTACTGATCAAACCGTCTTCCTGGCCTTTTGGCTGGGCTTTTCCCGCTGGGTAGCGGTTCTTATTCAGTTACCTATCTTTGATAATGTTGTGATTCCAAATATTGTAAAAGTCCTTGCTTCCTTCTTAGTGAGTTTTGCTTTTTTTCCCTACCTAAAAGGCACGCTAGTTGCAGAGGTTAATATGGTAGGAGTGGACAACATCTGGATGCTCACGATGTTCCATACCTGCACCGGCCTAATTATAGGATTTTTGGTGAAAAGTATTATTAGTTTATTTATTGCAACAGGTAGCATTGTGACCCAACAAATTGGATTCAATTCTGTGAGCTATTTTGACCCCACTCAAGGGCAGCAAGTGGGTCCATTCGAAAGGCTGATTGAGTGGACGATGCTCATACTGATTCTTACATCTGGTGCTCTGGTACCTATGTTTAAGGGAGTATTTCAGTCATTTATTTCTGTCAATTTCTTAAATGCCGACAAATTGCTCAAATCACCCGAGTATTTTGTGTTATTCTTTAAGTCAGCTTTCAGTGCCTCGATCCTTTTGGCGGGGCCTCTGATATTTGCGAACTTACTCATGAACCTAGTGATGGGAATTGTCGCCAGAACAGTTCCTCAGATGAATGTTTTGATGGTGAGTTTCGTGGTGAATATCGGACTTGGACTTCTTCTCTTCTTAGGAATAGCAGAGGAGTTTTTCACAGTAAGCTTTGATCTTTACGTAGAAAAATTAGGTGAGTGGTATCAGTTTCTCTCACCATAAAGGCATAGGATGGCCGACGAGAACGACGACGAAAAAACGGAAGAGCCCTCCCAATATAGGATTGATGAGGCCCGTAAAAAAGGTGATGTAGCTTCCTCTAAGGAGCTATCATCTGTACTGCTTCTTTCAGGATCAATCTTAACTCTCATCCTTTGTGGAGTATTCATTTTCGAGTGTTTCTCTGAATATATCGACTGGCTTTACCGTCTGGACTTCAGATCCGTTTATACTCAAGAAAAATTTAATGACGTTATTACAAAAACGGCTTGGACTCTTGTAAAGTGTGTCGGGCCTTCCTTTGGTGCCTCAGTTTGTTTGGGAGTTCTCTCTCAGTTTGTGCAAATTGGTTTTCTTTATTCTCCGGAAATTTTGACTGCTGATATTGAAAGAATTAATCCATTAAAAGGTTTTGGAAGACTCTTTTCCAAGAAGGCTTTAGTTGAAGCTCTGAAAGGTATCTTCAAGTGTACTGTTGTGATTTTGATTACCTATTCGGTGATGAAAAATAATATTGGTTCCTTTTTAGGTTTTCTTCATTCAGACGCTGCTGCTTCACTCTCATTTGGTAAGTACCTGATGGTGAAACTTGCATTCTCTATCCTTTTGGGTCTTGGAGTGATTGCGCTCGCCGACTTTGGTTGGGAGAAGTGGTCCTACCGCCAAAAAATGATGATGAGTAAGCAAGAAGCTAAGGAAGAGGCCAAGGAAAAAGACGGGAATCCGGAAGTAAAAAACAAAATTCGTCAGATTCAGCGTCAGATGGCGCAAAAACGAATGATGGATGATGTAAAGAAAGCGGACGTAATTGTTACAAATCCAACTCATATTAGTGTAGCATTGAAGTATGATGGAGTAACAATGGTCGCACCTTCTGTCACAGCAAAAGGGGCAGATCATTTGGCATTAAGAATTCGTGAAATTGCCAAAGAAAATGACATACCCATTGTAGAAAACATCATGCTTGCCCGAACTTTATATAAAACAGTGAAAGTGGGACACGGAGTTCCTCGTACACTTTATAAAGCGGTGGCAGAAATTCTTGCTTTCGTTTACAAACTTAAACGTAAACAGAAAGCCTTAAAGTAAAGCTCAGGAAGAGCACACGAGGTAAACCATGGATAGGTTTTTAGAGAAGCTCAAAATCTTTTCTCAAAATTCAGAACTAGCAGTCGCACTTGGACTTATCATTATCCTCGGAGTTATGGTTGTTCCATTACCTCCGGTTGTTCTTGATTTGTTTTTAGCTTTTTCAATCGCAATCTCAATCGCGATTTTATTAATGTCTGTGTATGCGAAAAAGCCTCTGGATTTCTCGACCTTTCCAACCATCCTTTTGATTACAACTCTTTTAAGACTCTCACTAAACGTAGCTTCAACAAGAAATATTCTTCTTAATGGTGCAGCAGATGGAACAAAAGCTGCTGGACACATTATCGAAGCATTCGGTGAGTTCGTGGTTGGTGGTAACTACGCCGTGGGGATTATTATCTTCATGATTTTAGTAGTGATTAACTTTATCGTTATTACAAAGGGTGCTGGTAGGGTAGCTGAAGTCAGTGCACGATTCACTTTAGATGCTATGCCTGGTAAGCAAATGGCGATTGATGCAGATTTAAATGCCGGTCTTATAGACGATAAAGAAGCTAAAAGACGTCGAGCTGAAGTCGCTCAGGAAGCAGATTTTTATGGATCGATGGATGGTGCTTCTAAGTTCGTTCGAGGAGATGCGATCGCAGGGATTCTCATTACTGCGATTAACATTGTCGGCGGTATCATTGTAGGTGTGGCCCAGCAAGATATGGCCTTCTCAGATGCTGCAAGAACCTTTACTCTCTTAACTGTTGGTGATGGTCTTATTGCTCAAATTCCTGCTCTGATTATTTCAACTGCTGCCGGTATTATTACAACTAGAAACTCAAATTCTGAAGCTCTTGGTAAGCAAGTGAACGAGGAGTTCACGGCCCATCCGAAAGCATTTTATATTACTGCCGGAGCGATTTCATTCTTTGGTCTTATTCCTGGATTTCCGGCCCTGCCATTTTTTATGATTGGTGGCCTCATTGGTTACGCTGGATTTAAGATTGAGCAGAACAAGGAACTCGCCAAAGTTGCTGCCTCTACGACCGCAGTTGAAGAGACAAAAGCTAAAAGTGAGACTCTTGAGTCACTTCTTCCTGTGGAACTTGTTCAGCTCGAAGTTGGATATGGAATTGTGAATATTGTCGATGCCGAACAAAATGGAGATCTTCTTGAAAGGATCTCTCATATTCGTAAGCAATTTGTTCTTGATTGGGGACTCATTATTCCTTCCGTTCGAATTAAGGATAATCTTGAATTAAAACCAGGTGGATATTCGATCAAGCTCAAAGGCGTAGAAATTGCCAAAGGTGAGTTAATGTCTGACCACTTGATGGCGATGGATCCAGGAACAGTGATTGAGCAAATGGAAGGAATCGAAACCAAGGAGCCAGTCTTTGGACTTCCTGCCATTTGGATCAACGATGATAAAAAAGATGAAGCTCAATACAATGGCTATACCGTTGTAGATCTTTCTACAATTGTTGCGACACACTTAACAGAAGTTCTGAAGGCAAACCTCTCTGAGCTCTTTGGTCGCCAAGAATTAGTAAAAGTTCTGGATACATTCAAAGAAGAAAATCCTAAAGTCGTCTCTGATCTCGTTCCAGATATTATGCCTCTTGGAACTGTCCTTAAAGTTCTTCAAGGTTTATTAAGAGAGGGTGTCTCCGTTAGAGATCTTAGAACGATTCTTGAAACTCTTGCTGAATTTGGAACAACAACTAAAGATGCTGATGCTCTTTGTGAATATGTACGCCAAGCTCTGTATAGAACGATTACTGAAAAGATCAAGGGCTCTCAAGGAGACGTACCTCTTTTCACTTTAGATAGAGGTCTCGAAGAAACTGTTGCTCGTTCCATTATTAACACGGATCAAGGATCTCAATTAAATCTTGATCCCAAAGTGACTCAAACAATCCTGGCATCTCTCAATGAAAAAATTGAAGAAGCGACTTCTCAAGGGGAGAAAATGGTGGTTCTTTGCTCGCCAGTGATTCGTCGACATTTCAAGCGTTTGACGGAGAAATTCATTCCCAACCTGATGGTCGTAAGTCATAATGAATTAAGTCCTGAAGTAAATATTAGGTCCCTTGGTACAGTGAGGCTGTAATTAAATGTTTGTTAAGAAATTCGAAGCAGACACCTTAGAAGAAGCGCTTAAAGCGGTCAAAGTTGAACTTGGACCTGATGCGATTATTTTAAAAACTGTCACCAACAATGGGATTAAAGGTGCTTTTAAAAAGAAGCGCAT
>CAMAYW010000064.1 GCA_945862475.1 Bacteriovorax stolpii | reverse complement strand
TATTAATGCTGACGCACTTTCCATCTTTGCTGGTGCGATTGTTGTGTTCTAAAAGAACTTCTACAAATTAAAAGTGAAGGCCTCCTTAGGGAGGCCTTTTTATTTTTCGATGATATTTTCTAGAAGTGAGAGATTTTCGTGAAGTGTGGGATAATGACCACCTTTCAATGATTGTCTGATAATCTCAACGTACCCTTCAATCCAACCTAACCCATGATGAGGCCAGTGACCTGATCCCGTGTCAGTCGTTTTCTTTTGGATAATGGAGGTAGAGTTTCCCTCTGAGATTTCCAAAAAATCAGGTTTTGAAAATTTCCAGGATGCAGATTTTTTTTCTCCTATAAGATGGATTTCAAAATCATTCCCAGCACCGTGGACAGTTTTCGAAATAGAACCAAAGCTTCTTATTTCATTTTCAAAATCTATGGTGAGGTGAAGATGAGTGTCTCGGTGAGGGGCTTCAGCATTCACAAAAGACTTCCATTGATGAACACTTTTTATAGGGCATGAAGATAGAAAGGTCACGGTATCGGCCCAATGAGTTCCTAAATCGAGAAGAACATCATAATCTCCACTGAGGTCTGGATTATTCTTCCAAGAAGTTGTTGTCTGTTGGGTTAACGCTTTCGCGGCACTCGAAGATTGCCAATAGCGGCCTTCGATAGAGATTAATTTTCCAAATTCTTGTTCCTCAACCATTTTTTTTAAGAATTGAATTCCCCACATCTGTCGATAAACATGGCAAATAGCGACGGGAATTTTGACTGAGCTTAAGTGCTTTATTTGAGCTTTGGTAACAGCTGCTGGCTTGTCACAGATAATAAGTTTAAAGCCGGCCTTTTCACCTTGAAGAATGGCATCCGAATGCAGAGCGTGAGGAGTTGCAATAAAGAGAACTGGGAATTCCTCATGAAAAACGCCAGGGAACGGTGCATTTCTTTTAAGTTGGATCATTTTATCTAGCTGAAATTCTGGCGAGGTGAGTTCAACAATCTTGAGACTCTCTTTCATCGCTTGAGAAGCTTTACCAGAGCCTAAAAAATAGGGTGTTATTTTCATTAATTATTGTCCGAGTGTTTTGCTTTTAGCTTAATCTATTCATCCATCTGAATTAAAATTAAGACAATTCATATTACTATTTTTCTCTCGAAAAGGAATTCGAAATGAAAGCAGTTTATCTCGTTGATGGAAAACGTACTCCCCAAGTTAAAGCTGGTGCTGAATTAAAAGAAATTGCTGCCCCTTATTTAGGTCACTATCTTATTCGCCATCTAGTCGATAAATTTGCTCTTCCCCTAGATCAAATTGATGAAGTCATTGTGGGAAATACGGGAACACCTGCAAAATATCCAAACGTTGGAAGAGTCATTGCACTTGAGGCGGGTCTTCATAAAAAAACATCCGGTTACTCTGTTCATAGAAACTGTGCCTCAGGAATGGAAGCTCTTTCTCAGGCCTATGACAAAATTGCTGGTGGTCGCTCTCATTTAATTTTTGCGGGTGGAGTAGAGAGCATGTCTCAGATGCCTCTCATGTTTAATAAACACATGACTGAGTTTTTTGTGGAACTTATGAAAGCAAAAACAACTCCACAAAAATTAAAAGTTTTTTCAACGTTTAGACCAAATTTTCTTGCACCTGTTATTGCGATTGAGCAAGGGTTAACAGATCCTTTCTGTGGAAGAAACATGGGCCAGACTGCTGAAACATTAGCTCGAGAACTGGGCATTTCTCGCCTTGAGCAAGATGAATTTGCTAATCTTTCTCACCACAAGGCTGCACAAGCAACAAAGGATGGTAAATTTCGCGAAGAAATTCTTCCTATCACGGCCGGATATAAATTAGATAAAATGATCGCTGATGATCTCGGCTTCAGAGCGAACTCAACTGTTGAAGGCCTTGGAAAGCTTAAGCCTTATTTTGAACGCGAAACGGGAACAGTGACTGTAGGTAACGCTTGTCCTATCACAGATGGTGGCTCGATGTGGCTACTTGCTTCTGAAGAAGCAGTTAAAAAATACAACCTAGAACCGATGGCAAGATTAGTGGATTATCACTTCCATGGTCTTGAGCCAGAGAGAATGGGACTCGGTCCGGTTCTTGCGATAAACGGATTATTAAAGCGAACAGGTATGAAGCTTTCTCAGATGGATCTTTTTGAACTCAATGAAGCTTTCGCTGCACAAGTGATTGGATGTATGAAAGTCATGAAAGATAAATCTCTTTCAAGTAAGTGGGGCATTGATGAAGTTATTGGAGAAGTTCCACTTGAAAAGTTAAACGTCAACGGCGGCGGAATTGCATTAGGCCACCCAGTCGGCTCAACAGGTTCAAGACTTGTGGTGACACTTGCACACGAACTTAAGCGGCAGAAGAAAAAATATGGACTTGCCTCACTGTGTATCGGTGGTGGTCAAGGTGGTGCAGTAATTATTGAGAATCTAAAAGCTTAAGCGGAGAACATATGAGTTACGAGAATCTTACGGTTGAAATTAAAGACGATCTTATGTGGGTTGGATTTGGAAAGTTTGAAAAAAAATCCATGACAACATTTACACGCGAAACTCTTGAGGAATTAAAAAAGGCCATTCTTGAAGCAGCTGAACTAGATAAGAAAAAATCAGTGAAGGGACTTGTTTTCTTTTCTCATAAGCCAGGAGTCTTTTTGGCCGGAGTGGATGTCACTGTTATTAACTCACTCAAAAATGAAGCTGAAGCTCTTCGGGCCTTAGATGAAGCTCACATGATTTTTAATGCTCTTGATGATATTAAAATGCCGACTGTGGCCTTAGTAGATGGAGTCTGTCTTGGCGGAGGTTTAGAGCTCTCGCTTGCTTGTAAAAAGATTTTCGTTTCAGATAATTCTAAAACTGCATTGGGTCTTCCGGAAGTGATGTTGGGAGTATTACCTGGGTTTGGTGGAACATACCGCCTTCCTAAAAAAGTGGGACTTCCTTCCGCTCTTGATATGATTCTTACTGGTCGCCAAATTAAAGGCAAAAATGCCGTTAAGATGGGACTGGCGGATGCGATGTTACCAACAGAAAGAATGTTAGAACTTGCAAAGACTTATCTTCTTGAAAAGAAAACTGGCCGTAAAAAAACCATGAAAGAAGAAGTTCAGGCGGCCGCCATGGATAATTTTCTAACTCGTAAGATTATTTTTCAAAAGGCGAGAGAAAAAGTTCTTGAAACATCAAAGGGATTTTACCCGGCACCTTTAAAAATTCTTGAAGTCCTTGAGGGTGGCGCAGGTAAGAATCGATCTGATTATTTAGCGATGGAAGCTCAAGCTTTTGCTGAACTCTCCCAAAGCATTCAATCAAAAAATCTTCAGCATATATTTTTCTTAACAGATAATTCTAAGAAATTAGAAAATAAGGATCTCCTTCCAAGTGTTCATCACGGAGCTGTATTAGGAGCAGGTGTCATGGGTGGTGGTATTGCGTGGTTGTTTGCTCAAAATAATCAAGCACCCATCATGAAAGATTTGACCCCTGAGGCCCTAGAGCTTGGTCTTAAGCAGGCCTCTCAAAACTTTTCTGGGGCAGTTAAAAAGCGCAGGATGAGTGAGGACGAGTTTAATCGTAAGATGCGCTCTATTGAGCCAAGTCTTAATTTTGAAGGCTTTAAATCCGTTGATCTCGTGGTGGAAGCCGTAGTGGAAAACATGGAGATCAAGAAAAAAGTTTTTAGCGAACTAGAGCAGTATGTTCGTCCAAATTGTCTTCTTACTTCAAATACATCTTCACTCTCTGTTGAAGAAATGAGTAAGGCCTTGAAAGACTCGAGTCGATTTGCTGGACTTCACTTTTTTAATCCTGTTAATAAGATGCCACTTGTTGAAATTATCACTCATGAGAAGGCATCCAAAGAGACTATTGATTCTCTTGTAAAATGGGTTCTAGACGTTAAGAAAACTCCCATCGTCGTAAAAGATGGCCCGGGTTTTCTCGTGAATAGAATTCTTGCTCCTTACTTAAATGAAGCAGCCTTTTTACTTGAAGAAGGTGTGTCAGTAGAAGCTTTAGATGAAGCTGCTCTGAATTTTGGGATGCCCATGGGCCCATGTCGCTTGATGGATGAAATTGGGCTTGATGTGTGTGTGAAAGTGGGAAAAATTATGCACGATGGCCTTGGACAAAGAGCGACCCCTAGTCAACTTTCAACCAAGTTATATGAATCAAAACTTCTTGGTAAAAAGAACGGCAAGGGCTTCTATCTCTATGATGAGAAGGGGAAAGTCACAGGTAAAAATCCTGATGCTGGAAAAATCCTTCCAACCAAGAAAGTTAGAAAGAATGAAACAGAAATTCAGATGCGCTTATTCCTTCCGATGGTCAATGAAGCGGCCTATATCTTTGCCGATAAAATTGTTGATAAAGCTTCAACCGTTGATATTGGAATGATTTACGGAACAGGTTTTCCTCCGTTCCGCGGTGGACTTTGTCGATGGGCCGATCAAGAAGGGCTTGAGCAAATTGCTGAAAGACTGAATAATTTTTCTAAAGAAGTGAGTCAGGATCGCTATCAAATAGCTCCTTTTTTATCCCTTATGATTCAGGATAAAAAGAAGTTCTACGATCTGTGAGAAGCTGGCCTTTTTTTAATTACTTCTTTCACTACGTTTTAAAAGCGAAGACTCGCCAGAGGCTGTTGTTTATTGCAGTGGTAGGACTCTTTCTTTCCGCTTTCAGCCTCTTGGTGATTCAAGGAATTATGGGTGGGCTCCAAAAGGGGCTCATCGCCAGATCAAAGAATGTTCATGGTTCTCACCTGATTGTTTTTCAAGAAATCACCTCTGAGTCCTTAAGAGATTTAAAAGATGTCCTTCGAAAAGAAGCGGTTCCTTTTTATTCGGAATTAGAAGTTGAAGTCATGATCAAATATAAAAACTTTGTCGCCCCGGCAAAGCTTCATGGAATTGATCTAGAAGATGAAAGGCCCTCTTTTCTAAGTGAAAAAGATTTCACAGGTCTTGTCATGGGAAGTGAGCTCGCCTCCAAAATTAAGGCGCAATTTTTGGACGATGTTCAAGTGATCGCTCCTGGTGTAACCGACTCCTTAATGGGAGAGGAAGTCCCAAGATTTATTTCTGAAAATCTGAGTGACTATTTGCACTCAGAATTATCTGAAGTGGATGATTTAGAAATGTGGTCTCGATCGACCATGGTACAAAACTTACTTCGAAAAAATGGCATCAATCAAATTCGCCTTTTTGGAGATATTCCACAAAATATTTTGGATAAAATTTCTAAAATAGAAACGGTTACACCATTCAGAATTCTTAGTTGGGAGAAGATGAATGAGTCTTTGGTGTGGTCTCTTAATTTAGAAACAAAAGTTATGTTGTTTTTGTTTATTAGTATGAGTTTATTGGTGGCGATTGCCATAACTTCTGGTCTATTGATCTTTTATTCTAAGATCATCAAAGATTTAATGAGTTTTTGGATACTTGGAATGTCGCAAAAAAAATTAGTTAATTTATGTTTTCGATTCACTTTAATTCTCTCGGGAATAACCGTCATTGTGGGCGGCATTTTTGGCCATATCACTCTTAAATTACTCGAGAGATTCGGTCACGAGCTGATGCCGGATATTTTCGTGGAACGTCAGCTCCCAGTTCACTTAGATTTCAGTCACATAGTGATTTCTCTTTTTATACCGTTTAGCATCTCACTTATTTTTAGTTATTTTTCCTTCGTGAACTTCAGAAAGGAAAATCAATCATTTGTCTCTATAGTGCGCAGCCTCGGATAATTTTTGTAAATATTCGGAGAGTTTGTTCCGACTTAAGTTAAAATCATCATTCAGATTATTGGATTGTAAAAAATCCCCATCTCTGAAGAGGAACTTATGGGTTTGCAGAACATTTCAACATTAATTTCACCATCACTCTTGAGTGATTCTGCATTAACAAAAGCTCTTGGGGAGGAGTTTGTCCTAAGTGATAACGGTAATATTGTTTTTCACTGGGCGGATTTTTTTGAAACATGTGACATGATCAAAAATCGTCTCGAGACTGATCCTCTCTTAACACAAGATTTTAAAAATTGTGAAATTGCTTTGGGGCAGCTTCACTCGATTCCAGTTTGGGTAAAAACTGAGAAAAAGATCTTTCAATCGAATATGTTTGATCTTTATCACCAGTACATTGTGAATCATTCAAAGCTTTTGGGAAGCCTCGACCCTTACTGTCCGTTTGAAATCTCTTTTATTTCAGGAACAGGCCCGTTTAAGAGTATGTCTATCGTTGAATGCTTCAACAAAACTATTTATCGTGATTTTGTACTGATGTACCTCATTCAGGGTAAGCTCCCACGAAGAGATTATCGAATTAGACTCAAGAGTAAAATTCTCTTTGAATATGGTGGAGATTTTTCGAGTGTGGAGCTCGTTTCTCTTGAGCAGTTAACTTTAAATGGAATGCTGTTCTCGATTGATTCAGAAGTTTTCACGAAAAAAGTGTCTGCTTCTCAAAATGTGAGAATTCTCATTAACCACAACATGCTTTCTGAAGGGCGTGGGAAAAATTTAGATGAATTAAAACTTCATCTTTCCCAGTATGCATTTAATCTTTTGTATTCATCCAGTAAGGATGACGGAATCGTTTGCAAGGTGAATGATTTCTCAGTCCAGTCTGCCTTTGATTTCGCGAGAAACAAAAAAGTCTTTCTTTTTGTTCCTTACGACAAACTTGCAAGTTCTCATCCAGCAGCGATTAAAACGATCAAAGAGTTTGTCGCCCACAGTAAGATGCTTGTTTGTGATCATTATTTAAATAGTTCCAAACAGAAAACGGCTTAAAAATTCAGGCATTCTTCTTGTAGAAATCGACTTGATAAGCAGCACTCTTATCGAGATTCTTTCTTCTTTTATCGTAGCGCTCGGTGGTGGTGATATTGGCGTGGCCCGCGAAGGTCGCGACATCCCTTATGGCGGTATTTTGCGTGTCTAGAAGGTGAGAGATGACCGTCGCTCGGCAGGAGTGAGGAGAAACGTCTTTCGTGATTCCTACAATCCTCGCGTACTTTTCAATCACTCTAAAAATAGTGGATCCATCCATGGGTTTGGTGTTTTTCTTATTCACTTCCGTTTGGAGTAGGAAGTCCTCTGATCCTAGTTCAATGTCATGGTTTCTTAGGGAATTAACATAAGATTGAATTTCATCTTGAACGTGCTTATTAATCGGAACGAGGCGAACCTTGTCTCCCTTTCCATGGATTCTTAGCACCACATGGCCTCGGTCCTGGGCGAATTGATGCATTTTTATATGTGTGAGCTCCGATCTTCTTAGACCCAAGTGAAACAAAAGCACCATCACAAGTCTATGGGTTCTTCCTTTGTGAGTCGTTGAATCAGGGGCCGAAATCATGAGGGCGACTTCATGATCATCAAAGGCCACCGTGGGAGATTCCGTCTGAACCTTGGGAAGTTTCACGGTATCAAGAGGATTATGATCCATGAGTTTGGCGGCAATCGCCCATTTCATAAAGGATCTGATGCACACGAGGCGCCTATTGATCGTGGCAGATGAGAGACCTCTCTCCATCAAGTGATCTCGATAAAGCTGAAAATGGTAGCTTTCAATTTCTTTGGGGTGAGTAATCGCTACATTTCCAGAATGAAGAAAATCAAAAAAGAATTTTAAATCTTTAATATAAGCAGTCTTTGTGTCAGGAGATAAAAACTGAACAAGAAACTCCTGGATAAAATCCTGGATGTTAGTTTTTTTCTGAGAGGCCTCTTGAAATTTACGGGCGAGGTCGGGATTGTAGTTGACTGTGAGAGCATTTGAATTCTTTTTTGCCATACATTCATCTTAAGGGAAATTTGAATCAAAGACAAATCTGGTCCTACGAAGAGCTTTGGTTGCTGAAAGAGATTTATTACGAAATAATAACTCTATAGGAGTTCGTTATGACCATGGTTTTAATCGCTTTAGGTAGTGCACTTGTGGGGGCGGCCCTCTATCACTTTAGAGTTCAGGGTCTTATTTTAGAAAATGCGATTCTTAAAGAAAAAATGGAGATTCAAAATAAAACTCATTTTGAGTCCCAAGAAAAATTAAAATTAGAGCTAAAAACTCTGTCTCAAGAAATTTTTGAAGAAAAATCTAAGCGCTTTCGAGAAGACTCTATCCGTGGGATGGAGCTTCTACTAAATCCCTTTAAAGAAAAAATGACAGATTTTCAGAAAAAAGTGGAGGAGATGCATCTCACAGATACGAAGGATCGTATTAAACTTCATTCTGAAATTGAAAGGATTGTTTTAACTGGTCAAAAGATGACGACGGAAACAGAAAATCTCACCAGGGCCCTAAGATCAGATGTCAAAATGCAGGGAAACTGGGGTGAGATGATTTTACAAAAAATTCTTGAGGCCTCAGGGCTTAGAAACGGTGAAGAATTCACTCTACAGGCCAGAGAAATGCAGCTTAAGGATGAAGAAGGAAAAACTCAGCAGCCCGATGTGATTATTAATCTTCCGGAAAATAAACACCTCATCGTGGATTCGAAGGTCTCTTTAGTTGCGTATGAACGTTATGTGAATGATCATCAAGAAGAAGATCTCTCTCATTTTCTAGATTCCCTTTACGCTCATATAAAGGGTCTTAGTTCAAAAAATTATCAGCGTCTCGATAAAATCCAGAGCCCAGATTATGTGATGCTTTTTATTCCTATTGAAGGGGCGTTCATGCTCGCGATGCAAAAGGATAGAGATATCTTTAATCACGCTTGGGATAAAAATATTATGCTCGTGGGCCCATCGACACTTCTAGCGACTCTTCGAACAGTAGCGAGCCTATGGAAACAAGAGCGGCAAACGAAGAATGCTCTAGAGATCGCAAAACAAGCGGGTCTTCTTTACGATAAGTTTGCTGGTGTAGCGGATGATCTCGATCACATGCAGGGACAGATTAAAAAAGTGGGAGAGTCCTTTGATGAACTCAGATCAAGACTTCTCACAGGAAAGGGAAGTGTAGCTAGTCGTATGGAGAATTTAAGGGAACTTGGTGCCAAGGCTACGAAGACGCTTTCAATAGAAAATTAGGCTGAAAATGTTTGAGAAAATCAGGAATTTTAAATTCGAAAGTATCATCAATATCGGAAAACAGTTCTACTTCTGGGTATTTAATATAATTTTTGTGCTCGTTGGAATCCCGTTTGTTGCTTGGGGGCCAAAACTTGAAAGAGTCCTGGATGGGACATTGCCAAGAGAGTCATTAATTTTCTATTTGTTAGCGTTTATTACAGTTTGCTTAAGCATCGTTATTGGATTTTCAGATTTTCCCAAAAATACCAAGAGGCTCTTTGAGTTTTTTATTCTGGTTGAAATTCCAATATTGTCCGTCGCCTTTATTGGATTAGTGCTTAATGGGATTA